>JBBRVA010000047.1:0-17404 GCA_038247295.1 Caldilineales bacterium
CGTTCCTGATCCGCCGCCCAGACGCCCACGTTTTCAAAGTGGATATGGCCATGCAACGGCGGCGCGTCGGCCTCGGGCGTATCGACGATTTTCGGCCAGCGATGCAACACTTCACCAATCCGGCCGGCCGCCGCGCTGCCCTGTTGGAGCCGTTCGAAGGCGCCGGTAATTTGACGAGTAGCGCTGTTGAGCAGACCCAGATAGACAATAAACTGAACATATTCACCAATCGTCAGTTGCCCGCGGATGATCATCATGCCGCCCATCAGCACGACCAACGTGGCCGCCAGCCGCACCACCAGGCTGGGAATTGGCGAAATGGCGCCCGATTGCAGCACGAAAGTCAAGTTTTTCTGCACATATATCTCGTTAGCGCCGCGGAAAGCTGCACCAACCGCCGACTCTTGCGCATAGGCAGTCAACATGCGCGCTGCGCTTAGGTGTTCCTGCGCAAAGGCAGATAAGTGCGCCATCTCTTGCTGCACCCGTGTAAATGAGGCCTCCAGGATCGATCCCAGGCGTATCTGGGCTAGAACGCTAAGCGTCAGCATGACGACCACCAACCCGGCCAGGAGGGGGCTGGTCACCGCCATCAGCGCGCAGCCGATCAAAAGCAGAAAGAGCGAATGAATCGACATCTGAAAACCAGCGCTATAAAAACGCCAGATGTAGATAAAGTCACTGGTCGCCCGCGAAAGCAGATCACCCGTGCCATACTGTTGGCGCGTCTCCATATCGAAGAGGAGCAAGCGATGAAACATGTCTTGGCTCATGCGATAGGTAACGCCTGCCGCAATCTCGCCCGTAAGCATACGCAGATGATAACGAAAAAATGCCAACGTACACGACAGCAGGATCAACCCCAGCGAGTAGATGGCGATCGTCTGTGCCGTAACCCGCGCCGTAAGCGCGTCGATGCCCCACCCGAGGAGCGTGGGGCTAAAAGCCTGCGCGCCTGCACCGAGCAGCGCGTAGAGTGTCCCTAATATAAGCAAGCGCCGATAAGGGCGCATATAGGGCAATAAAAATTGTAATCCACTGTGTTGCATGATAATTCTCCCTTCCTTTTTATTCTTGCACTAAATGGACGATCTGTCCAGTAGAGAAAATTAAAAAATGGAGGGCGAGCATGGGTGGATCGGAGGATTAGCGGAGATAAGGCATCATTATTTGTTTGCTAAAAGCAACTTGGGGGCCAAAGTCTTTTGATATTCCGCATAATAGGCCAACAGTTTTGCCCGTGAATCTTCGACCAAGTTGACAGCCTCTTCTTGCTTGTAGATATCATCGGGCTGCCAGTAGCGCGTCTGGAGCCGATAGGGGCGCAGGCCTTTTTCCACGCTTTGGGCATCGCAAAAGAGATCGGTAATTGGCGGCCGGTTGATCCAACTGTCGCCCATATTTAGTTCTAGCGCAAAATACCAGAGCGCGAATTGCTGGATTCTGTCTTCGTCAAAATAGCCACCTGGGTTTACAGATTGGACAAAGTCTTGCAGCGGTTGGCTGGTGAGATAGCGCCGGTAGTCGACAACCCAGAGGCTCTCCGACATAAAAAGGGGCGCGCCATGTAACAATAATCCCTTGCGTTTGAGGGTATTACCCGTCTGCACAACCTCCAGCCCCACGCTGCCCGGCCCAGCCTCCACCACGGCATCTTCGACATCTTCCACCGAAATCACCTTTAGTTTTGGATACGCGGCGGTGACCACACCGTGGTAGCGCCCTTTGACAAAAACCCGCCGCCCATCCTTTTGCAAATGGGTCAAGAAATCGCGCACATAGTGCAGTTTTTTGCGTTTTGGCGCGTTGGCCAGCGGCTCCATCTCGTTTGCCGGCTGGCGACTACTCGGCTTGGAGATGAGGAAAAAGCCGACAATGTCTTGCACATCCTGCTGCAAGAGGGGATTGTACTGCTTCAATTGGGCAGAGCCAGCAATGCGAATATCGGTCGGTTTATCCAGGTGATAGTTATACATACCCCACTTGGTCACCACAGTGGGCTCGCGCAGATAATACTGCGTCATCGTCAACAGCTCATCCATGCCCACCACGGCACAGTCGATCTCGTCCAGCTTGATCAACGCCGAGCCGTTGTGCGGTTCCTCACCTTCAATCCGCACCCGCTGGCCATTAATGATCCAGTCGTGGGCGAGAAAGCCGACCCGGTAGGGGCGGTGTTGACGCTTGCGATCGACAAACAGGCCAAAACAGGGCACTTCCTGCTGGGCATAGTGTAAGAACTGAGTGGCTGCGTGGAAATCCACATTACTCAACGCCTTGCTGCGACCCGAGATGGCCAAAATTTTGTCGATTTCTTGGTGATCAACATCAAATTTTTTTAACTTGAGGAGAAAATTCTCAAAAGTGCGGCCAGAGCGAGGAATGGCACAGGTAATATCAAAACTGGTTTGCATAACAACTCACGTTCGTCTGACTTCATCTTTGAAGGGAGGAATTTTACTGGCCCTGCATTAGATCAATTACTTTGACGGTCCACAAACAGCGGTGATGCAATTAACTTTAGTACACATCATGCCGAGATTGGCACAGGAACAAATAGATTGGGACTTGCTTGAATTGATGACTTCGTTCTTGCAAAGACAACTGGTTTGCCTTCACTGCCGTACTTATCTAAGAGGTCTAGATTGTACAAACGCATCTCTGGGTCATCATCCGGCAGGATCACCAATTCGAAATCATTAGGCAGAGCATCAAAAAGCTGGGGATGATCTAATAAATAACGCATAATCTCGCTTGTAAGCTGAATATTCCGTTCTATCACATTAATAGCTTTGCTTACTTTTTTCTGAGCCATATTTCGTATCTCCTTCGGTACTCGCTCCAACGACTGATCAGATCGTTCATTGCTATATCAAGCGCTTCATTGTAATTATTGGTCACCATTGCTTCTTTGGTAGTCGGCTCATACGGATGAAGTCTGTCGCAATGAGCAAAATCGTGTGCTGTATCATAGCGTACAACAGGAACCCATTTCTCGTTGCCAACAAAACGACACTCTAATTGGACAACAAACTCAACAACCTGTCCTCGGTCTACGCCAAATCTTACGCGCAATGCATTTTCGTCATTTAAGCGACGATGAAATTCGACTTGTCGCACACAGTCACTTTATCCATTTTGAAGATATTGGAAGACAGAGGTCAAGTTAAAGAAATTATAGGGCTGCCATTAGCGCACTCGCCCCAGCAAATAGCGATGATGCGCCCAGATCGCCTTCATCTGCCAGGGCAGCGCAGCGTGATCGAGCCAAGCATATTTCATTACTCGTTCGCGCAGATCCGGCTCTTGCCCCAGGTAGTAAGCCATCGTGCTCCAGCGCCAGCCGTCGCCGGTGAATTGATCTTCGAGTTGTTTGCTGCGGATGCCGAGTCGTTTCAACACTTCGTTGGCCGGCATCACCGTGTCGGGCCAGGGTGGCACGTCGAGTACACCTTGCTCGATAATTTCTACCCCAGCCGCTTCTAAAATGCGCCGAATGCGGCCAATGTCGGTCCAGCTTTCGTCGTGCGTAGCGAAAAATTCGCGGTCGATGACCAGCTTGCGCATCCAATAGCCCACTTGGATGTTATTGGGCATGGCGACAAAAACCAGATTACGGCTGGTGCGCGCCAGTTCACGCAGCAAGCCAGCCGGATTTTGAATGTACCAGAGCCCTGCCCACTCCCAGGTTAGGTCGAAGGTGCGGTCGGCAAAGGGCAGCCGATCCCAGCTTTGCGGCGGTGTATGCACCAAGTTGACCGGCAAACGCAGATCGTCACGCCAGATGCGCTGCACGCCTTCGATGCGTTCGGCGTTGTCATCCACCATCGTCACATCCACGCCGTTTTGCGCCAGGATCACATCGTTGATCCCGCTGACGCCGGCCATGCCGTACAGCGGCGCTTCCAACACCGATTGAATGTTGTAGCGCTGGCGCAAATTCTCCAAAAAATCATTTAGCACAAAGCGCTCATAAACCAGACCCAAACCTTCGTTATAGTCGGTTAGATATTTACGCCAGGTATTGCCATTATCCAAGTTTCACCTTACTTGCTGCATCCATCATTTCTTCGACCGAGCGCCGCCCCGCTTCACCGGTTGCGCCGAGCATTTGCACCAACTCTTCCAGCCGCGCCGCCTGATCCAGTTTGCGGACGACGGTGCTGGTGCGTTCTTCGCCAGCCACCGATAAGACCTGTTTATTGACGGTAAAGTGCTGATCACCGAAGGCCGCCAGTTGGGGCAGATGGGTGATACAGAGCACTTGATGTTGCACCGTGCCACCGTTTTGGGTGGCGGATGCACCGTTACCGGTGAGCATCCACAGTTTTTGCCCCACGGTAGCGCCCACCCGGCCACCAATGCCCTGATCGATCTCATCAAAGATCAAGGTTGGCGTCGCATCGGCATGGGTGAGCACGCTTTTGAGCGCGAGCATCAAACGCGCCGTTTCGCCGCCAGAAGCCACTTTGGCCATGGGCTTGAGGGGTTCACCGGGATTGGCGCTGATCATAAATTCCACTTGATCGACGCCTGTATTATCAAACGTTACCCGGCGGCCATCGGGCAGATAGGCACCATCCGCTTTCGCGGTCTGCTCGACCGCGACGCCAAAGCGGGCCCGCGTCATGCGCAAATCGGCCAGTTCGCGTTCGACGCCGCGCGCCAATTTTTCACCAGCGGCTTTGCGCTGTTCACTGAGATCGGTACCCAATTGACCAATTTTGTGCAGCAGCGTTTCTTCTTGCTCTTCCAACGCCGCCGTCTTCACTTCCCAATTGCCCAGTTCGTCCAGTTCGGCTTGGGCGTGCGCACCAAATGCAACAATCTGCTCAATCGTATCGCCATATTTACGTTTGAGATTGGCGATCAGTTCAATCCGATCTTCGACTTCTTCCAGCCGCTCGGGGTTAAATTCCAGGCTTTCGGTATAATCGTCCAGCGTGCGCGCCAGATCAGAAAGTTGTTCGAGCAGGCTTTGGCCATCAAGCGCCGCTTGGTTCATGTCGGGGTCGATGCGCGCCAACTTCTCCAGGCGACCGACCGCCTCGCTCACCAAATCGACCGCACTCGGCACTTCGCCTTCGCCCTCGTGCAAGATGGCGCTGGCTGCCTGCGCCAATTTGAGCAGCGCTTCGGCATTACCTAAGCGCCGTTGCTCGCCTTGCAATTCCACATCTTCGCCCGGTTTCAGGTTGGCCGTCTGAATCTCTTCCGCCTGAAAACTGAGCAGATCGATGCGCTGGGCCATCGTGCGCGCATCTTGACGCAGCCGCTGTAGCTCTTGCCGTACGGCGCGCAACTGGCCGACAACGCCGGCCACCTCTTTGCGCAACGGCAGCAGATTGGCGTAGCGATCGAGCAGATGGATATGCGTCTTGGGTTGCAGCAGATTTAGATGTTCACCTTGACCATGCACGTCGATTAACTGGTCGGTAATTTCGCCCAGAATTTGCAGGCTGACAGAACGGCCATTGACGCGGCAGATGTTGCGCCCATTTAAGCGCACTTCGCGGCTCAACAGCAACCAATCTGGGTTGTCGGGATCGTCTAGGCCTTGTTCTTCCAGCAAACGCCGCACCTCGACCGCCAATTCGGTCGCGTCGACCAACTGAAAGGTCGCCTCAATTGTGGCGGTTTCGCTGCCGGCGCGCACCCATTCGGCCGCGGCTCGATCGCCCAGCAGCAAGCCCAGTGCATCAATGATAATTGATTTGCCGGCGCCCGTTTCTCCCGTCAAAATATTAAGCCCCGGTCCAAAAACCAGGTGTAAATCATCGATAATAGCAAAGTTGCGGATGTGTAATTCGTTCAGCATAGGATGATTATTGGATACCCATTTAAATTCGCATGGCATTAAGTATAGCACAGATGGTGCAATTTAATGAAGCAAGGCGAAGAATGGCAGGCATGATAATGGAAGTGGTAAGTGGGTAAGTGGGTAAGTGGGTAAGTGGGTAAGTGGTAAGTAATAAGTGGTAGTCATAGGCGGCTCCCCACTTACCACTTACCACTTACCATTTACTCAACCCCATATAGGGATTGGATTATTCCTTTTTATCTGGGCTCACACCATTTCTGGCCCGATAGGCTTTGCATTCGCTAATAATCGTGCTATAATGCCAACGAATGGAATTGCCCATCCACATGCAGCACCTCAGATTTACCCATTGTTAAGGGTGTTAAGGAGATTTTTCTATGTTACCAAGTTTTGGCCCGGTGGAGCTGATTTTGATCCTGGTGATCGTCGCCATGTTGTTTGGCGTCGGTAAACTGCCGGAGGTTTTTGGCGCCGTGGGTAAAGGGATTCGCGAGTTCCGCAAGGAATCCACCTCGGCAGACCAGAAGACGACGGTAAAGGTTGTTGAACCACCAGTAGAAACCACGGTCGAGAAGAGCTAATCACCTGATAACTCAGGGGTAGTTCCAACTTACTAAGTAAAATACGTAGTCGCGCATGCTGTAACGTGGTAATCAACGTTGCAGCAATTCGCGTAATACAACTAAATTGATGGGGTTGATCTGCATCAAAGCATCGATCAACCCCGTTTGTCTTGTGCACCCGGTTGTGCGTTGATCCTGACTGTTTTTTTGTACTTGGTTTTGTCATACTCAACTATTAAAGACATTGGGGCAACGTCGGTTTATCCCAACGCGTGAATAAGTTATCAAATTAAGAGCCTATGTTGGGCTCTTGATTTGTGTTCCTCCTGATGGCTGGAAAGGCTTCCTTTGCGGTTGCTACGCTTTATCGGCTTGGTGGCGACGATTGGCGCCGTCTATTTTGCCCAATATATTTTCGATCATTATAGCCTGAGCGAGTTTTTCCCCATCTGGCTGCTGGACGCTTACCCGCCCCTTTACCGCTTCGCCCGCTGGTTGCCCGCCGATCTGTTTACCCTAGCCTTGTGGATCGCTGCATTGGCAATGATCCTCTTTGGCTTGTTAACGCCCGCCTGGCGGGCGCCCAAACACGTGCCAGAGCAGCCACGGCTGTACGTATTTGGGGAACCGCCAACACCGCCCCTAACCAGCCGCATCGCGCTTTACTGCATGGTGTTGGCCGTCGTCACTGCTGTAGTAACGCTCTTGATTTTATGGCGCACCGGCACAGAAAGCCGATTTGTGCAGATCGCGTGGTTAAGTGCGCTGCTGGTCTTTTTGTTGGGCAACATTCCGCTGGATCTAGGCCAAGCACCGCGTTTGCGCCGACCCGCGGCTCAGGAAGATGCCAGCCGGCCGTGGGTTTATTTATTGCTGATTGCAGGCAGCGCTGCGTTACTCTTTGCCTGGCCACTCACCGAACTACCTGTTCAGATCGATGAAGCCACTGTCCAAATGGGCTTACACGCCCAAGCGATTGCCACCGGCGCAGAAACACATCTGTTCAGTGCCACACAAGATCAGCCTAGCCCCCTGGCGCTGACGCCCACCGCACTCGCCATCTGGTTAAGCGGCGATCCACTGCTGGGAACCCACCTGGTTGGGATTTTTGCTGGTCTGCTCACGGTTGTCGCCACTTGGTTGTTGGGGGGGGAACTCTTTCGCCGCACGCCGGTATGGGGTTACTTTGGCGAATGTATGGAAGACAATGGCCAGTGGCTGGCCTTGATGGCCGCGCTGATCGTGGCGGCCACCTATGGCGTTTTACAGTTTAGCCGTCTCCCGCTCTATTTAGAGCCGGTGGGCTGGGGTTGTCTTGCGCTGTGGGCGCTGGTACGCGGCTTACGCACTAACGATCGATTGGCCTTGGCCCTCAGTGGTGTCCTCACTGGCCTCGTGTTGCATCTATACAGCGGTGGGTTTCTGTTTTTTCTCATCATTCCCTTCTGGTGGGTGGGGATACGACTTTTGCAGCGCTTTGCCAATCGCGGTGGCCAAAGCGCGGAAACAAAGGTTGGTCCTCGCCAATGGTATCTTCCGACCTGGCTAGGCGGCCTGTTGATTGCTGGTGCACCACTCTTTGGCCTTTGGCTGCGTACGCCCACGTTGTTGACTGACCATTTCCAAGGCGCGCTCGAACCCAATCTGTGGGCAACCTTGCTCGCCTTCACGGTGCGGGCCAACGGTGCTAACCCGCTAACTTACCCCTTTCTCGATAGTATTCTTGCCCCGCTGTTGCTGCTGGCGATTGGCGCCCTATTATTTAACCTCGACCGCTTGCCGGGACTATTGCTACTCCTTTGGCTGGGCGGTGGCTTGCTTTTGAACAGCAACTTGATCGCGCATGGACCGAGATGGTCCACCTTGTTGCCCCTCACGCCGGCCATTGCGCTGGCAGTTGCTTTTACGCTGGATCGAGCCCGGATTACGTTGGTGGCAACCCTGGGCGAATGGGTAAACCAGGCCGCTACGTTTCTTGCGGTTGGTGTCGTCGCCTGGGCGCTCATGTTCAATTGGGTCACCTATTATCAAGTGGCCAGCGCGACGGGGGATGCGGCAAGCTACACGGGACGTGCGATGCGCGCGGCGGGATCAGATCAGCCGGTGGTATTGCTGTTGGGGCAGCAAGTAGACCCGATTGACTGGAATTCCCCAACGATTGCTTTTCTAACCGCCAACGGACCAAATCCACAAAATCATCTCACGCTCCAACCTGGCGCGTGGCCAGAAAGCCTGCCACCGGCTAGCATGATCATTGTGCAGCCAGAAGACCAGGCTAGTGTGACCGATCTAATGACGCGTTACCCAGGTGGTGTTTTAACCACGCAACGCGACTGGCACAGCAACCCGATCCTCTATCTCTATCATCTGCCGTAGATCAAGCAATTTTGTAAAAGATCGCTTGCTTGCTATACTATGCTGTGCAATTCAGCAAGCTGTCGACCGCGGACGAACGACCGCGGACTTGACTGTCGGCAGATTATCGCCTGTTGCCTACAATCTGCCGCTAATCGGCAAATAAATATAGCAGATAATATAAAGGAATCGGACAATGACTTTATCCAGCTTTTTGATGATCGCTACCATGATTATTGCGTTGGCGTTAATCGCCATTGTGCTCGTCCAGGGCCACACCAATAGTGGCATCGGCAGCGTTTTTGGGGGATCAGACATCTACCGCACACGGCGTGGGATGGAAAAAACCCTCTTCAATGTCACCTTTTTGCTGGCTGGCATCCTGTTTGTGCTGTCGTTGATTACAGTTGCGCTCGAATGACAATCAACACTAGACAAAATGAACGACACCTGACAACCAAGCGTCATCGGTCAACTATAGCCGGTTATCGATGCTTGGGTGTCAACTGTACGATCTGTCCTGTGATGTTGCCCCCCATTCGGTTCAATTGCGGACCTAGTTATGCAAGCTCCACACTTTTCCTCGTCTAGCACCTTATCGACAGAATCGCCCACCGCTGCTCTTGGCAAACACCTGCGCTGGCAAGTGGCTTTGGCCTGTGCGGGTATTTTTGCCTTGACGATTTTACTGGGCTATTCAACCTATAGCGTAGCCACCGTCTTAGTGCCAGACCAGGGTGGCGTTTTTCGCGAAGGCGTGGCTGGCAACCCACGCTATTTAAATCCGCTCTATTGTGAAGATAACAGTCCAGTGGATGAAGATTTGTGTGCGTTACTCTATCGCGGTCTGACCAAAAAAGACAAAAATGGCCGGGTAGTGGCCGACCTGGCGCTGGACTGGACGATTACCGACGGCAAGATCTATACCTTTCGGCTGCGCACCGACCAGTTTTGGCACGATGGTCGACCGGTGACGATTGATGATGTACTGTTCACATTTGGCATTTTTCAAGATCCCAATGTGCAGAATAAACCGGATCTGACGCGCCTGTGGCGTTCGGTCAAAATGGAAAAATTAAGTGAAGATACTGTGCGCTTCACGCTGAGTGAGCCGCTTTCTTCATTTTTGGATACTACTGTGCTGGGTTTGCTGCCTAAACATATCTATGCCAACACGCCGGCCGAGGAATTGGCCAATAGCCCGATCAACGGTACACCAATTGGGACAGGGCCGCTGATGGTTACCCAAATGGCGGCCGATCACATCCGGTTGGAGCCAAGCCCGTATTACAATGGTCCCAAGCCTTATTTATCGGCGCTCGAATTGCGGTTCTATCCGGATCACCCCAGCCTCTTTACGGCGTTTGTCAATGGCGAAATTGACGGCATCAGCCGCATCTTGCCTAGCGATCTGCCGGCGGTGGTCAAACGTGACGATCTGCGCCCGATGTCGGCTGTCGAGTCCAAATATCTTGAGTTGATTTTTAACCTGGAAAACCCGAACGCTCCTTTCTTTAAAGATACTGGTGTCCGTCAGGCGCTCTCGTATGCGTTGGATCGTAAAGGCATCATCGACCGCGCGGTGGCTGGCCAAGGCATCCCCGCCGACAGCATCATGCTACCGGAAAGCTGGGCCTATAACCCCAATACGCCAGATTACGCCTATAGCGTAGAACGCGCCAACCAATTGTTGGACCAGGCCGGCTGGGTCGACAGCAATGGTGATGGCGTGCGCGACAAGAATGGCGCGCCGCTGCAATTCTTATTACATACGAATGATGATAGTACGCACGCTGATGTGATCCGCCAAGTTGCGCTCGAGTGGGAAAAGATTGGGGTGCGGGCGGTGCCAACCCCCGTCAACCTCGGCATCCTGTTGGGTGATATTTTAACACCTCGCTCATTTGACATGGCCTTGATCGAACTGGAAGTGACCGGCGATCCTGATCCCTATTCCTTGTGGCACAGCACGCAAGCCGAGGGTGGTGGTTATAATTTTGGCGGTTGGCGTAACCAAGAAGCCGATCAAATTATGGAACAGGCGCGCGCGATCGTCGATGAAGCCGAGCGGCAAAAGCTCTACTGGCGCTTCCAGGAAATATTTGCCGAAGAGCTGCCCGCCTTGCCGCTCTACTATCCTGTCTACACCTATGCGGTTAGTACACGCGTCCAAAATGTGCAAATTCCTTCCTTGCGTCAACCATCAGAACGCTTTGCTAACTTTGCCGACTGGTATATTGTCACGCGGCGCGTGCCGGCAAATCAAGTGCCTACGGACGCACCACCAACGCCGCCAGGGCAGTAGAGGTAGTCATGCGTAAGTAGTAATTGGTAAATAGTGAGCAGGCTGATAATCGCGGATTGGTTTCAACGTTTGGCGGAAGATTTGACAGAGGCCTAGCGACACGCTATAATTGTTAGCTGTTCCACAAAGCCGCAGTGGCGGAATTGGCAGACGCGCTACGTTCAGGGCGTAGTGAGCTTACGCTCGTGTGGGTTCAAGTCCCTCCTGCGGCACTCTAGAAGGAGGCTTCTCATTCAGAAGCCTCCTTCTTTGTTTGGACGCATTTTAGAATAATTTTGAAGTTTGGGCTGGTTGCTGGTATACTGGCGACGAAGATGGTTGCCAACCAGATATACTCTGGAAGCTTGATTTAATTGCTATTGACGAGGACCTATGCCCGTTAGCCGAACGCCCAGTGCAACGCCGTCAACCGCCAACTCACCCCGTACCTCACACCTGGCCCTGATCGTGATGATTGGGCTTTGCCTCCTTTTTATTGTTAGTTATGCCGGCCGGGTGGTGCAGCGGACCTATCTAGAGGCTGAGACCGTGCGTTGGGAAGCAAAGATTGCGCAGGCCGAAGCGAATACGTTTGTCTTGGCCGCCGAACGCAGCTACGTGGAAAGTGATGCCTATATTCAGGAGAAGGCGCGCAACGAATTGGGGCTGGTGCAGCCAGGCGATGCGCTCGTTATCGTCGTGCCGAGCACGCCTACACCTGTAATTACCCCCGCAGCTGTGGAAGAAAGCGTGCAAAACACGGAAAAGGCGAACTGGCAACAGTGGTTGGATCTCTTTGTGCCCGCAGCAGAGTAGGCTCGCTGCAAACCATATGAATCTTAAAAAATCGCGTAACCTGCGTATTTGACTTTACGATTCATATCGGGTATACTCACTTTATAAGTGACGCGGGGTGGAGCAGAGGTAGCTCGTCGGGCTCATAACCCGAAGGTCACAGGTTCGAATCCTGTCCCCGCAACTTGACGCCGCCGGCGACCATCTCCGGCGGCGTTCCTATAAGCACTTGGTACAAAGTGCCATAGAAAATATTGATGTAGGATATGGCGACGTAGCTCAGGTGGTTAGAGCGAGGGCTTCATAATCCCTAGGTCGGTGGTTCAAGTCCACCCGCCGCCACTAAACTGAATATTGTAGTGCAATTTACACCGTTACAATATGTAGTGGTGTATTTGTATTGTATATGTACCCCGACTGCTAATAATCTTTCGCTAAAGATAACAGTGCTTGATTGTTTTGTCAATCGCCTAAGTGTTGGTGGCAAAAAAATACCCTATCGCGGCGCCAGGGATGATAGTAAAAAGAGAGCTAGATCGGTCACCGATCTACTAATTTTGATATAGCCTTTACTCGTTTGCACGTAAAGGCTACATGCGTCTACTTGGAATCAAATTTTTTAGTTAAAAGGCCATTTTCCAATGTGTAATCTTCCCCAAGCATTAGTGTTCCTACTCCTTCATTCTCAACTCTTGGCCCGTAAGCAAGTGTCACATTCCCTGCAATTCTTGCTAATATGGAATCCGCTGAGATAAAGGGACCCGGAACAATTGCAGGACCGCCAATATAGCCGCCCAATTTATTGAATTGGGAATTTAATTGTTGGCTAAGCTCCGCATTGACTTTTCTTAACTCTTGTTTTGTCTCCGCTAATTGTAACAGGTGATAGATTTTGTGGCTCGTATAACGCTGTTTGCGCGGCTGTCGTTCACTTTCCGGCAGCAACGCCTCAATCTGCCCTTTGTACTCACCGAGTACCGGGGCCGGCTTCGCAACAGTCAATTGATACGACCGCACTGCTGCACTATCGAGCGCAGCTCGAATCGTCCAATAGCTGTGCCGTAATTCCGCCCCGATCTGCCGCATATGCTTGCCTTCGATATAGTATGCGCGGTCGAATTCGTTCGCGTCTTTCCACGGTTAGCACGCCTCCCTCCGCTAGCGTTCTGGAGTCTTAAGTTTGACCTCCCAACTATAGCGGATTGCTTCCTGGTGACGCGCTTTTTCCTGTTCTCTTTTGGCTTTACTGACGCGGGTTTAGTTTATCAAAAACAGTTGGCGCTGATCGAAGAAATTGTCCACACGTTGCGGCCAACAATATAAATGCCCCATTCAGAAGGGGCCAGCATGACTTCTATGAATACGGATTATATCGTTGGTATTTTATACTTGTGACGGGGCGCAGGATTTTTGACAAAGCCTATTTTGTATGCTACTCTCCACTCGCTTGAAGTTATGATTAGCTTATTATACTTAAATTAAACTATTAAACTAAACGTGGGGAAAGGGTAAGAACCCAATTCCCGCAGCAACCTACTGGAGCCCCGGTTTTCGGTTGTGACCTGTGTTTTGATGGTAACCTGCCTGTAACAAGGGAGGCGTATCAACTCACACGTTCAACAATTGACGACTGAGTTACCAGATTAGGTGCTGTTGACCGGCAGATTTGTGATCTTGTGATGGGTGCTTAGCAACTATTACGGAATAGCAAGTTTTGTTGGTCTACGTCATAGCGCCTCTTTTCGCCCACCTGGTACTCACTTGGTGGGCGTTTTTTATTTGGCGAGTTTTTGCTCATCTGGGCAAAGTAGGCAAACCGCTGTTTTTCCTCGTGTAAAACAATGGGTTTGCCCACTTTCGGCTGATGAGCGCTAATTTTATAGAGTGAGCGAAACCTATGCGCACTGTATTTTGGGAAGATAACAAAGTCAAAATGATCGACCAACGGCTGCTGCCGGGCGAATTTGTGATTGCCGAATTTGAGACGGTCGACGGCGTTGCCGAGAGCATCCAAGCGATGTATGTGCGGGGCGCGCCGGCGATTGGCGCAACCGGCGCCTTTGGTATGGCCTTGGCGGCACAGAATAGCCCGGCTCGCGACCGCGATAGCCTGCTAGCGGATCTGCGCGCCGCCAAGGCGACGCTGGACGCGGCCCGGCCCACGGCCGTCAACCTGAGCTGGGCCACCACACGCCTGCTCGAGCTGGCCGAACAGACCGTGCTGCCGAATCCAGACGATCTGCGCAGCGCGCTGCTCAATGAAGCCCAGGTGTTGGCCGATGAAGATGTCGAGATCAACCGGCGTATGGGTTTCAACGGCGCCGCGGTGATTGCAGAAGGGGCCAATATTCTGCACCATTGTAACACGGGCGCATTAGCGACCGTTGACTTTGGCACAGCGTTGGGCGTGGTCTTTGCCTGCCAGGAGCAAGGTAAAACCATCCATGTCTGGGTGGATGAAACGCGCCCACGTCTGCAAGGGGCGCGCCTGACGGCATGGGAACTGATGCGCGCCGAAGTCCCCATGCATCTGATCGCCGATAATGCAGCCGGCCATTTGATGCGCATTGGCAAAGTCGATGTCGTGATCTTTGGCGCCGATCGCGTGGCGGCTAATGGCGATGTCGCTAACAAGATTGGCACGTATAAGCTGGGCGTTGTTGCCCGCGAAAATGGTATCCCTGTCTATTGTGTGGCCCCCACCAGCACGGTCGATCTAAATTTGCCCGACGGCGATCACATTCCAATCGAGGAGCGCGGGGCAGAGGAGGTCTATGCGGTGGGCGATACCCAGATTGCGCCGGAAGGCGTGCCCGTCTACAATCCGGCCTTTGATGTAACGCCCCATCGCTACATTACGGGCATTGTTACCGAAGAAGGCATCTGTTACCCTCCGTTTACGCAAAGTTTGCGCCAGGCCAAAGCGGCGGCAGATGCGCGCATTCAAGCGCAGCGTAAAGAACGGAGTAAAAAATAGGAGCGACTCCCCCATGAATTCGTTCAAAAATATTTGTGTATTCTGTGGCGCCAGCCTGGGCCAAGGGTCGATTTATCGGGACGTGGCCCAGGCGTTGGGCGCAGAATTGAATCGCCGTCATATCGGTTTGATCTACGGCGGTGGCGGCGTCGGACTAATGGGTACGATTGCCCGTGCCGTGTTGGCCGGCGGCGGCGCGGTGACCGGTGTGATCCCAGGCCCGCTCAAGACCAAAGAACTGAGCGGCGAAGTCTTGGGTGACTTGATTACGGTGGGCACAATGCACGAACGCAAGGCAACTATGACCCAACTGGCGGATGGCTTTATCGCCATTCCGGGCGGCTTTGGTACGCTGGACGAACTTTTCGAGGCGCTCACCTGGGGTCAGTTGGGCATTCATAACAAGCCAATTGGTCTGCTCAATGTTAATGGTTATTTTACGCCATTGCTCCAGTGGATCGAGCACGCCATGGCTGAAGGCTTTGTGCGCCCGCAGCATCGCAACCTGATTGTCGTCGCCGACGAACCGGCCACCTTGATCGACCTGATGATCGCTCATGAACCACCGCCGGCGTTGGTGAAGTGGTTGGATTTGGATGAAGCGTAAGTAAATTTATTTACGATTTACGATTTTTGATTTACGAGAAATCGTCGTATACGAGTAGTTTCGTAAATCGTCAATCAAAAATCGTAAATTATGAGAGGACTTTCCATGTCATTTGTCATCACCGGCTCGGTCGCCTACGACTATCTGATGCGTTACCCTGGCCGCTTTCGCGACCATATTTTGCCCGACCAACTTGATAATATTAGCCTGAGCTTTCTGGCCGATTCGATGCGTCGCGAACGCGGCGGTGTGGCGGCCAACATCGCCTATACCAACAAGCTCCTCGGCGGCAACCCGGTGATCTTGGCGACGGTTGGCCATGATTTTGGCGACTATCGGCGCTGGCTGGAAGAACAAGGCCTCTCCACTGCGCAGATTATCGAAATCAAAGATGATCTGTCGGCGACCTTCTTTGTCAGCACCGATCTGGAACAGAACCAGATTGCCAATTTCTATACGGGCGCCATGATGCATGCGCGCAACTACAGCCTGGCCGACCGTGGGCTGGCTGGGGCATCCCTGGTCTTGATCAGTCCCAACGATCCGGTGGCCATGCTCAATTATGCCAAAGAGTGTAAATACCTGGGCATCCCCTTTGCCTACGACCCCAGCCAGCAATTGGCCCGTCTCAGCGGTGACGAACTGAAAGAGAGCATTCCCGGCGCTGCTTATCTGCTTTGTAACGAGTACGAACTGGCGATGATCCAGAACAAGACCGGCTGGACTACAGAACAGATTCATAATGAGGTGACGGTGTTGGTGGTCACGCTGGGCAAAAAGGGCAGCGTGATCTATACGGGTGGTGAAGAGATTCGCGTGCCCGCCGCCCTGATCGATGCGATTGAAGATCCCACCGGTGCCGGTGATGCCTATCGGGGTGGCTTCTTTGCTGCCGCCTTGGCCGAATTGCCGTGGGGTGTCTGTGGCCGGGTCGGTGCCTTGTGCAGCACCTATGCGTTGGAGCATATCGGCACAACGAGCCATCGTTTTAGCCTCGATCAATTTAGCGCGCGCTATACAGAAACATTTGGCTCAGAACCAGCGTTAGCACGGCTGAAATCGAAATAGCCAATCGCCTTGGCGTGACAAACGCACCGCGGACGTGACGTATGCCAGAGCCGATCATCTACAGAGGATCAGACGATGTTAAATGCTGAGTCCAATGCCGACATGGCAACCATTCAACGGATCTTGCAGGCCGACCCAACCTGGGCCGCCTATGCCCTAGCCGATCTACAACCCGCCTTCGCCCCCTATTGCCAGTGGACAGTGGGCCAGAGTGATGCCGGGGCAGGGTTGGTATTACTTTTTACCATGTTAGAGCCGCCCATTCTGCTCACGGTCGGGCCGGCGGCGGCCGTCGCCACAGCGCTGGGGCAGGCACCCTTGCCGGATCAGGTTTTCATTAGTGCACAGGAGGCGCACTATCCACCCCTGGCCGCGTTCTACGACTTTGCCGATCGCATCCACCGCATGTGGCGGATGATCCCGGTTGGCCCTCGTCCATCAGTTGCGCCGCCGTTGGCCGGTCTGGTACGCTTGACCCTGGCGGATGGCGAACGTTTGCGCGTGTTGTATGATCATGGTGGCGAATTTGCCCCCGATTTCTTTGATCCGTATCAGCTGCGCGATGGTGTTTATTTCGGCGTGGCTGGGGAAACAGGTGAATTGTTCGCTGCCGGTGGCACCCACATTCTCGACCGCCAATCGGGCGTGGCAGCGATTGGCAACATCTATACCCGGCCGGATCAGCGCGGCCAAGGCTATGGCAGTGCCATTTTTCAAGCGATCAGCGCCACGTTGATCGCTGAAAACTATAGTAACATTTTTCTCAACGTTAATCAGCGTAACACAACCGCCCGCCAATTGTATCAGCGCCACGGGTTTGAAATCTACTGTCCATTTCTAGAGGGCGTGGGGATCAAGCGGGCAACGTAGCCACAACAAGCCACCTAACCCACCCCATCCTAACCCTCACTGCCATTAAGGTAAGAAACGTGGC
>JBBRVA010000048.1:0-17339 GCA_038247295.1 Caldilineales bacterium
AATAGGCGGGCGGCGAGCGGTTGTCGATTTTGTGGCGCAAGCTTGCATCACACGTTTGTAGATTTGGGCATGTCCCCGCTCTGCGAAAGCTACTTGAGCGCTGACGCATTGAATGCGATGGAGCCATTTTATCCGTTGCATGTCTATGTTTGTGAACAGTGTTTTCTAGTGCAGTTGGAAGAATACGTGAGCCCGGCGCATATTTTTACCGAGTATGCCTACTTTTCTTCGTATGCCGACACGTGGTTGCAACATGCACGGCTCTACACGGAACATATGACACGGCGTTTTGGCCTAAACAGCGCCAGCCAAGTCGTGGAGGTCGCCAGTAACGATGGCTATCTGCTGCAATATTTTGTGGCGCAGGGTATTCCAGCGTTGGGCATTGAACCGGCGGCCAATGTGGCCAAAGTAGCAGTCGAAAAAGGCGTACCGACGCTGGTCGAGTTTTTTGGCGTGACTTGCGCGCAACGATTGGTCGCGGCTGGTCAGCAAGCTGATCTGCTGCTGGGCAATAATGTGCTGGCGCAGGTACCCGATCTGAACGATTTTGTCGGCGGGTTGAAGATTCTCCTCAAACCTCACGGCGTGCTGACGCTGGAATTCCCGCACCTGATGCGCTTGATGGCTGGCAACCAATTCGACACGATTTATCATGAACATTTTTCCTATTTTAGCTTTATCACCGTCGAGAAAATCTTTGCCGCCCACGGCTTAACACTTTTTGATGTGGAGGAGTTGTCGACCCATGGCGGTTCGCTGCGTATCTATGCCCGCCATACCGAAGACAGGACAAAACCCATTGGTCCAGCTGTACCTGCCTTGCGTCGATGCGAAGAAGAAGCCGGTTTTACCCAGCTGGCCTGTTACGCTGCCTTTGCTGAACAGGTAAAAGCCACCAAGCGCGCCCTGCTCACATTCTTGATCGATGCCAAGCGCGCCGGCAAGACCATCGCCGGCTATGGTGCGCCGGGTAAAGGCAATACCTTACTCAACTATTGTGGCATTCGCACCGACTTTTTAGACTACACCGTAGATCGCAATCCATACAAGCAGGGCAAGTTCCTGCCGGGCACGCGCATCCCCATTTACCATCCGGACAAAATCCAGGCGACGCAGCCCGATTATGTCTTGATCTTACCCTGGAATTTCAAGGAAGAGATTATGCAGCAACTGGCCTATATACGCACATGGGGCGCCCAGTTTGTCGTGCCAATTCCAGAGGTGAATGTGGTGTGAGCAAGGATAAGCAGCAAAATAGCCAAAGCTTGCCAGGGTGATGAGATGGTAACGTCCAAACGCAACTATAAAAGAAGTGTGCCATGATCTTTATTGAGACGAAATTGAAGGGCGCTTATATTATTGAACTGGAGCAGCATGTCGATGAGCGGGGCTTCTTTGCCCGGTCCTGGTGCCAGCGCGAACTGGCCGAACACGGTTTGGATACGAACTTGGTCCAATGCAATATCTCATTGAGCAAACAGGCTGGCACGCTGCGTGGGATGCATTACCAACGGGCGCCGATGGCCGAGACCAAGCTAGTACGCTGCACATGGGGCGAAATTTATGATGTGATCATCGATTTGCGGCCCACTTCACCCACCTTTTTGCAATGGGTGTCGGTCGTACTAAGTGGTGAAAACCGCCGCATGCTTTATGTGCCCAAAGGTTTTGCCCACGGTTTTCAAAGCTTGGTGGACAACACCGAAGTTTTCTATCAGATGGGTGAATTTTATGCGCCAGAGGCCGCCGCGGGCGTCCGTTGGAATGACCCACTTTTTGCCATTGAGTGGCCATTGCCCGTAAGTTTGATCACGGCCAAAGATCAGATGTATGCGGATTGGTCACCCGATCAATTTTTTCAAACGAGCGAATTTTCGACGCCGATCGCCACGGAGATGATGAACGGTGCGCTGCAAACCGCGACGCGCCGTCTGGCACTGCATAGTCTCACACAGCATACCAAAATCATTCCCGCCCACCAACGCTGCACAAAATGGCAAATCCGATGAAAATTGGCCTGTTAGGTCCCTATGGTTATGGCAACTTGGGCGATGCCGCTATTCAAGAGGCAATGATTCAAAATATCCGCCAGCGCTTTCCCCATGCCCAGATCGTGGGTTTTTCGCTCAACCCCCAGGATACGGAGGAGCGCCATAAGATACCGGCTTATCCGATCACGCGGCCACCAGACCGAGATTGGTTACGCCCTGACCAGACCGAGCCACCACGGAATCCAATCCAGCGCTTGGCGCATTGGTTGCACTATCACCCCAGTCCGTGGCTGCGCAAGTTGGAGCGGGTGCTTTTTCGCATTCCGCTCGAATTGGTGCTAATTTATCTAGCCTTTACTAGCTTGAAGGGTTTCGACTATCTGGCCATCTCTGGCGGCGGCCAGTTGGATGATTACTGGGGCGGCGCGTGGAGCCACCCATACACGTTGTTAAAGTGGTCACTGTTGGCCAAAGTGCGCGGCGCCCAACTGCTCTTTGTTAGCGTAGGCGCCGGACCGATTCAAGCGAGCCTGAGCCGTCGCTTCTTCACGTGGGCGCTTTCGCTAGCTGATTATCGCTCCTATCGCGATGGCGAGTCGAAGGCGTATATGGCCAAGCTCGGATTTCAGCGGCCCGACCCTGTCTACCCAGACTTGGCACACAGTCTACCTGTGGACCCCAATCTGGAGCGCGCAAGACCCACCAGCGCGGCGCCGCTTGTGGTTGGCGTTGGACCAATGGCCTATTTTGACCCACGGGTCTGGCCAGAGCGCGACAGTGCCGTCTATCTGGGTTATCTGCACAAGCTGACCGATTTTGTGCGCTGGCTGTTCGAACAAGGTTACACGGTGCGCTTTTTCCCCGGCGACTTTCACTATGATGGATTGGTGATTGAGGATTTAATGCGCCTAATACCAGACGCAATTGAGCGGCAAGCCCAAGACAAGCTCATCTATGAGCCGGTCTGCACCGTGGATGGATTGTTGGCCCAATTGGCTGCTACCGATCTTGTCCTGACATCACGTTTTCATGGCGTTCTGCTGGCACATCGAATGCAGAAACCGGTGTTGGCCCTCTCGTATCATCAGAAAATTGATACGTTGATGGCAGCGGCTGGACAGTCAGCTTATAATCTACAAATTGACAACTTTGATCTAGAAACGCTGATCGAGTGTTTTCACCTGCTGAAAAACAACTTGGAAAACGCCCGCGCAAAAATTGTACAGCGCGAAGATCTCTATCGCGCAGAACTTGACGAACAATATGCACGAATTTTCAATCATGCTTGATACCCAAGCCGTAGGTGATGCCATGCAAGGCCTGATGGCCGAGCTCTATCCGATCTGTCGCAGCATCACCGGTGATGGTGTTCGTGCTACGCTGCGCCGTTTGCAGCAAGAGATTCCGTTGACCCTGCATGAAGTGCCGACAGGGACACAGGTTTTCGACTGGACGGTGCCCAAGGAATGGAATGTTCGTGATGCGTTTGTAAAAAATGCACAGGGCGAAAAGGTGATCGACTTTCAGCGCTCCAATTTGCATCTGGTAAGCTATAGCGTCCCTGTCCACCAGAAAATGACACTGACTGACTTGAAGCCGCATCTTTTTTCGTTGCCCGAACAGCCGGACCTCATTCCCTACCGCACGGCCTATTATCACGAAACCTGGGGCTTCTGTGTCAGCCATCAGCTTTTGGAAAGTCTGCCAGATGGTGAATACGAAGTCTGGATCGACACCGTTTTGGCGCCAGGGCATCTCACCTATGGCGAATATTATCTGCCCGGTGAAACAGAAGATGAAATCTTGATTTCTTGCCACTGTTGCCATCCGTCCCTCGGCAACGACAATTTATCTGGTATCGCGCTGAGCACTTTTCTGGCCCGCCATTTGCAGACGCAGCCCCGCCGCTACGCTTATCGTTTCCTTTTTATTCCGGGCACGATTGGCTCGATCACCTGGCTAGCGCAGCATGAAGCGCAGACGGATCAAATCAAACATGGTCTGGTGGTGGCTTGTGTGGGTGATGCGGGCCAAATGACGTATAAACGCAGCCGGCGTGGCAACGCCGAGATCGATCGCGCGGTGAGTCATGTTCTGAAAACGGCGGGAAAACCCTATGAAATCGTTGATTTCTCGCCCTATGGCTATGACGAACGGCAATACTGCTCACCAGGCTTCAATTTACCAGTGGGGAACCTTACCCGTACGCCGCATGGTCGCTATCCCGCATATCACACTTCAGCAGATAATTTAGATTTCGTGCGGCCCGCCGCTTTGGTCGACTCATTGGCGACCTATCTGGCTGTGCTTGATGTTTTGGAACATAACCAGCGCTACCAGAGTACCAATCCCAAGTGTGAACCACAGTTGGGCAAGCGCGGGCTGTACGGCAAATTCGGTGGCCAAAAGGCGACCAAAGCCCACGAAATGGCGATGCTTTGGGTGCTCAATCTCGCCGACGGCAGCCACACGTTGCTCGACATGGCCGAACGGGCTAACCTGCCCTTTTCGCTCGTGCGCCAGGTGGCCGACACGTTATTGGCGCACGGATTGTTGACAGCCTACATCACATCCATCTAGCGCCTTTTGCAGTTTTGGGTCCTGGCGTGACTAGGACAGGAGAATCACTTGAATACCGTTTATTTTGATGCAAAAATCGATGACGACGTGCGCCGTGCGCACCTCTATGCCGGTCAGCTATTTGTCTATTCTGCATCGCCCTGCGCGATGGAACTCTGCCGGCTCGGCCGCGAACTGGCCGAGGCAGCATTTGCTCCGCTCGACCCGCGCGAGGCGCAATATAGCATGACGGTGGAAATCTATGCCGCCATTCTCGCCGAGCTAAAACCGAAGTTTATCCACCATCCCAAGGCTAAAGCCTGCATTCAAGGCATCTTACGCGAAGCGGGCTGCGACCTAGAGCAGACTTATTTTGATGTACCGCGCATGCGTACATCGACTGCTGGCGGCTATTTAACCACCGGCATCGCGTATGCGTTTCATCCCCATCGCGACACCTGGTACTCGGCGCCGATGTGCCAACTCAATTGGTGGCTGCCGATCTATGAGCTTGAGTCCGACAACGCGATGGCCTTTCATCCGCGTTACTGGACGCAACCGATCCGCAACGGTTCCGATGGCTACAACTATCAAGAATGGGTGCGCACCAGCCGCTTTGTGGCGGCCCAGCAGATCAAAACGGATACACGTAAGCAACCGCAGGCGGAAGCGGCGATTGAACTTGAGCCGCAAACGCGCGTGATTACACCGCCTGGGGGTCTGTTGATCTTCTCCGCGGCCCACTTGCATTCAAGTGTGCCTAATACCGCCCGTCAGACCCGGTTTAGCATCGATTTTCGGACCATCCATCTGGGTGATGTGCTAACCAACCAAGGCGCGCCTAATCTCGATTCTGCCTGTACTGGTACGACCCTAGGTGATTATCTACGCGGCAGCGATCTGGCGCATGTGCCAGAAGAGATCATCGCCCGCTATCTTTAATCATGTAGCCCGATTTTTCAAATCGGCGTACCGATTTGAAAAATCGGGCTACAAAGGAAAGAACATGAACTTCCAACGTTCCAAGGTATTGCAACAAAAAAGCCATCACTTGATCCCGGGTGGTGCGCACACCTACGCCAAAGGTGACGATCAATACCCAGAGGCTGCGCCGGGGTTTCTGGTGCGTGGCCAGGGTTGCCACGTGTGGGATGTGGATGACAACGAGTTTATTGAATATGGCATGGGCTTACGCGCCGTGGCGCTTGGCCATGCCTATGCGCCGGTGGTGGAAGCGGCTTACCAACAGATGCGTTTGGGCAGCAACTTTACACGGCCAGCCACGATTGAGCTTGAATGCGCCGAACGATTTCTCGACTTAATTCCCGGCGCTGAGATGGTGAAATTTACCAAGAATGGCTCGGACGCCACCACCGCCGCGATCAAATTGGCGCGTGCCTATACAAATCGAGACGTAGTAGCCGTCTGCGCCGATCAACCTTTTTTCTCGACTGACGATTGGTTTATCGGCAGCACACCAATGGCGGCAGGTGTACCGCAGGCGATTCGTGCATTAACCGTCAAATTTCATTACAACGATCTAGCCAGTGTGCAGGCGATCTTTGATCGCTATCCCGGTCAGATCGCCGGCCTGATTTTGGAGGCAGAAACCGTCGAGCCGCCGCACGATGGCTTTTTGCACAAGGTGCAAGCATTGTGTCGCCAACACGGTGCGCTCTTTATTTTGGATGAAACGATCACCGGTTTTCGCTGGCATCTGGGTGGCGCACAATGCGTGTACGACCTCACGCCGGATTTGTCGACGTTTGGCAAAGCAATGGGTAATGGCTTTGCGATTGCCGCGCTGGCGGGCAAGCGCGAGATCATGCAGTTGGGTGGTCTGCAACACGAACGCGAGCGGGTCTTTTTGCTTTCCACTACGCATGGCGCCGAAAATCACACCTTGGCCGCCGCCATTGCCACCATGCAAACCTATCAGGAACAACCCGTGGTGGAACACTTGGCTCGCCAGGGTCGCCGGCTCATCGACGGTATCCAACGGGAGATTGCAGTGCATCAACTGGAAGGTTATTTCGAACTGGTGGGCAAACCTTGTAATCTTGTTTATGCGACGCGTGATTGCGCAAAAAATCGTTCGCAGACCTTTCGCACGCTCTTTTTGCAGGAAACCATTCGACGCGGCTTGATCATGCCGTCGCTGGTCGTTAGTTTTGCCCATACCGACGCCGATATCAACTACACGATTACCGCCGTGGGCGAAGCATTAGCGGTCTATCGCCAAGCGCTGGACAAAGGCATTGAGAAATATCTGATCGGACGGCCCGTCAAGCCTGTTTTCCGAACATTCAACTAGGTCTAAAGCGCACGGGTCGTGGTTGGTCGCGTTCTCTACAAGCTTTGCGTCTCGGCACCTTTGCATCTTTGCGTTCTGTTGTTTTTGTAGTGAGGTAACTATTATGAAGGTTGTACTATTTTGCGGTGGACTAGGCACACGGCTCAAAGAATATTCAGAAACGCTGCCCAAGCCGATGGTCGATATCGGCTACCGGCCGATTATGTGGCATTTAATGAAATATTATGCCCACTTTGGCCATACCGAGTTCATTCTGTGCCTAGGGTATCGTGGCGACATCATTAAGAATTATTTCCTCAACTATAACGAATGTCTCTCCAACGACTTTGTATTGGCGCGCGGTGGCCGTGAAGTGCGCGTCGTCAACAACGATATCGACGACTGGACCATCACCTTTGTCGATACGGGTCTCAATGCCAACCTTGGCCAGCGCCTGAAAGCGGTGCAAAAATATGTGGCAGATGACGAAGTCTTCATGGCGAATTACACCGACGGGCTTTCCGACTTACATTTACCCACTTATCTGGAATTTTTTAAAAGACATAACAAAGTTGCCAGTTTTCTTAGCGTGCAACCATCAGCGTCGTTCCACGTGGTTTCTGGACGTGAGGATGGACTTGTTACGGGAATTGAAGCTGCGCAGCAAGCGAATTTATGGATTAACGGCGGCTTTTTTGCCTTTAAGCAAGAAATCTTTGAGTACATACGCGATGGCGAAGAATTAGTCATGGAGCCGTTCCAACGCCTGATTGATCGGCGGCAATTGGTCAGCTACAAAAACCCTGGGTTTTGGACTTGTATGGATACCTTTAAAGAGAAGAAACTGCTCGACGATCTCTACGCCCGCGGTGAAACGCCGTGGGCAGTTTGGGAACATGACAAAAAGAATCGATGGGTGCTGGATGCTAAAATTCGCGTTTAACGAAAATCAGACACCGCTCCGGCGTGTGCTTTGCCTGGGCGCGCACTGTGATGATATTGAGATTGGCTGTGGGGGTACGCTCTTAAAACTGATCGAGCAGGATCCCAATCTTAGTGTCTGCTGGGTCGTTTTCAGCTCAAATGCGGAACGTTCGGCAGAAGCATACGCCAGTGCAGAAGCCTTTCTGGCCGGGGCCCAGGAACAACAGATTGTGATCAAAGATTTTCGGGACGGCTACTTTCCTTACAACGGGGCGGAGATTAAGGAATATTTTGAGACGATCAAGCAAGAATTTGACCCTGACCTGATCTTCACCCACTACCGCCAAGATGCCCACCAGGACCATCGTCTCCTGAGTGAGCTGACATGGAATACCTTTCGCAACCACTGTATTTTGGAATATGAGATTCCGAAATACGAAGGTGATTGGGGCGCGCCCAATTTCTTTGTTCAGCTCGACGAAGCCGTCTGCAAACAAAAAATTGCCACCATTCTAGCCCACTTTGGCACGCAGGCGAACAAACATTGGTTTAGCGAAGCGACGTTTTTGGCAATTTTACGCTTGCGCGGGATCGAATCGCGCGCGCCGGCAGGTTATGCAGAAGCGTTTTACGGTCGTAAGATCATCTTGTGATCGAAATCAACTTTTTTATTTTTAGCAAGCGACCCATAGCATGATTCAATTCAAGGTTCAACCTTCCCCCAAAAGAAAACTGATCTGGGGCTTTATAATATTGTTGGGACTTGCCATCATGGCCGCGCTTCTGCTCAACAGATCTAGCGTAAGGCATCAGGTGCGGCGGTTGATCGATGTGAGCGTGCTCAGCTTTTCGCCATCGGTGCAGGCCAACCCCAAAGTTCCGCGGTCAGCGACAATTGCCCGTCCGATAGCGGGACCGCTGCGCGTCCATCCTACCAATCCTCGTTATTTTACTGATGACAGTGGCCAAGTAATCTATCTGACTGGATCACATACCTGGTTGACATTGCAAGATGGCGTCTGGACGGATCCGCCGCCGGCGTTCGACTATAACGCCTATCTCGATTTTCTCCAAGCATACAACCACAATTTTTTCCGTTTGTATGTTTGGGAGCAGGCCCAGTGGAGTGTCGAAGGCACACAAACATACTATTTTACACCGCAGCCCTATCAACGCACAGGGCCTGGCACGGCATTGGACGGCAAACTAAAATTCGATCTGACAAAGTTTAATCAGGCCTATTTCGACCGCATGCGTCAACGCGTGATCGAGGCAAAAGTGCGCGGCATGTATGTTGCCATTATGCTTTTTAACGGTTGGAGTGTCGCCTACCCCAAAGGCCCTTATCAAGCCGCTAATCCTTGGCAAGGCCACCCTTTTAATACAAACAATAATATGAATGACATTGATGGGGATATGAATGGCGATGATAGTGGGACTGAAATCCACACGTTGAGTAACGCGGACGTCACAGCGCGCCAAGAAGCCTATGTCAAAAAGGTGATTGAGACGGTGAATGATCTAGACAACGTGCTCTACGAGATCAGCAATGAAAGTGACAACAGTTCTACCGAATGGCAATATCACCTGATCGACTTCATCCATACGGTGGAAGCAGCCATGCCAGCGCAACATCCGGTAGGGATGACGGTTACATGGCCAGATGGCTCGAATGAAGCTTTGTTGGCTAGCCCGGCCGACTGGATTTCACCCAATGATAGCGGCAATTATATGGCAGATCCCCCAGCCGCCGATGGACGCAAGGTGATAATTGTTGATTCCGATCATCTTTGTGGCATCTGCGGGGATCGGCAATGGGTCTGGAAAAGCTTTACGCGCGGTCTCAATCCGATTTTTATGGATCAATATGATGATAGCTACAAGTTGGACGGTGGTGGCTATGATATCAATAATATCAATGATGTAAGTTTGCGGCGCAATCTGGGCTATACGCTGGCCTTTGCCAACCGGATCAACCTGACGGCGATGACGCCCCAAAATCAGCTCGCCTCAACGGGGTACTGTCTCGCCCATCCTGCGGGGGATGGGGCCGAATATTTGGTCTATCTGCCGGAAGGTGGTGACGTCACGGTTGATCTAAGCGCGACACAGGGGACGTTAAGCGTAGAATGGTTCAATCCCCAAACGGGGATGAGTACACCGGCGGGCGTAACAACTGGTGGCGCCCACCAGTCTTTTACGCCACCATTCTTCGGTGATGCGGTACTTTATCTCTTTGCGCCTCCGGCTCACCAAGTGTACACGCCCATCATCCATAATAATCATCATTGACATACTCCCACGAATTTATTCGTGGGATTCTAGGATCAGACACGGGAAGCCCTAGTTTGGTCTTACTCCCGCTAACCTAAGAGAAGATGCCCCTTCTCGTACAACATTGGTGTTCTTGGCCCAGAGGGCACCCCCGTTTCAAATTTTACCCGTTGGACTACCCAACGGAACCGGCAATTTGAAGTTGTTAAGGAACGAAAACAAGTGGCGGATTTCGCGCCCAATGGGCACCCGCCTCTGGGCGCTGCTCACTGTGTTGTACTGAGTATTATACCACATTTACACGAGAAAGACCAACATCAAACGTGTATTATCAATGTCCGGGGGTCGCTTCTACTGAAGCGCGCCCTCTGGGCCATTAGGCTGGTCGGCTTATATCCCACGAGTAAACATCGTGGGATATAAGCCGATAGGATCGTAAGGCCAGCGAACCGCCAACAGTTACCTTAAAAAGTTTACGCTCATCAGCCGAAAGTGGGCAAACACATTGTTTTTGAAAGGCCAAAATACCGGTTTGCCCACTTTGCATAGATAAGTGAAAGTTTATTTTTCGCTACGCTGTAAGCCACGACGGGCCAACACGCCAGCGCCTAACAAGCCACTATCAGCTTCCAACTGCGCCGGCAAGATTGGAATCGAGCGATGAAGCAGCGTGGCATGTTCCTTAAAGCTAAAGCGAACCTGGGTCAAATATCTTTCGCCGAGCAGACCGATGCTGCCTCCAATCACAATTGCCTGGGGGCCAATCACATGGGCCAGGGAAGCCAGACCAATGCCTAACCAACGCGCCGCCTCGTCTACAGCGGGTGCAGTTCCCCCCCGCCGGTAGTGATCGGCCAACACCTGGATCGTCGGGAAACCACTGTTGGCAACCATGATACGCGTGGCCGCATAAGATTCCAAACAGCCAGATAGACCACAGGTGCAGGGTCGCCCTGCCACCGACTCGACAACGAGATGGCCTATCGCGCCTGCCCGGCCTTGCCACCCCGTGTATAGGTCGCCATTGACGATGATCCCGCCGCCAACACCAGTGCCCACTGCTACGACCAACACATGCCGATAGCCTTGGCCCGCGCCCAGGGTTGCCTCGGCCAGGCCAAAACAGGCGGCGTCATTCTCGACAAAGGCGGGCAAACCCAGGGCGGTTTTTAGCTGGACCGCCAACGGTTGGCCTGTCCAACCCGGCAAATTCTCGGTCGCGAAGAGAACGGTCCCGGTTGCATGGTCAATATAACCAGCACTAGCCAGTCCAATTGCCTGCGGCAGGCCAATATGCTTGTACTCATGGGCAAAGCTTTCCAGCACCTTGCGGCTTAGCTCGAGCAAACGGGCCAGAATGGCAGCCGCGCCTTCATGGGCCAAGGTCCGCGTTCCCTTGCGACAGACGATCCTGTTATCAGCCAGCATAATGCCAGCCGCCAATTTAGTGCCGCCAACATCGAGCGTTAGCACCGGTGGGTGAAGTTGGGAAGGTGTTGGCATAGGATATCAACGTTAACTAGTAAACCATTCATCCGGGGCAATACCTATTTCGCGCATAATGGCCCGAATTAAACCAACACTAACATCTTTGCCTTTATGCATAGGGATTGGGATGACAAGTCCACGTTCGGGGTGAACCATACGGCTATGACGGCCACCCGCAATTGGTCCTTCAAAACCTAGCTTGCGCAACTTGCGAATCACTTGTTCGGCCTTAAGCAGCGCCAGTTTGGGCATCTTGCTCCTCGATCGTGATGCCTTCGATAGTTGGAATTTCAAAGCCTAATTGTAGCGCAAGCAACACATTGCCTTCGATTACATCCTTTAGGTTGGCACGGGCTTCTTCAAATGTATCACCTTGTGCAAAGAAGCCTGCCGCACCAGGGACCTGCCCAATAACGATGTCATCTTCATCACGTTCATATTCGGCGTGCGTGAGTGCAGCTTCAACATATTGGAATAAAGAGAAAAAACGAACTTTTTTCATTTTTTAATACCCTTCGACTAGCATAACTTGATCAGGAAGGTAACCTTGCGATTTATTCTAGTCTATATTTCCCTATCTGACAATAAAAATAGAAAACCCGGCACTGGCAAGCCTTGCCGGGTTTCTCCACTTTGTATGCTCGATCGATAAGCTCTTTATCCAATCCACAAGCATGACACTTAAAAAATCGCTCATCAGCCGGAAGTGGGCAAACGCATTATTTTGCCCAAGGCCAAAACATTGATCTGCATACTTTGCACCGATGAGCCTAAAAATAAAAAACGTCAATCAATAACGGGCAGATTGATACGCAGCATCGATCACGCGCATGACGGCTAGACCATCTTGCCCCGTGACAGCTGGGGTTTCACCGGTGGCGACACAGTGGAGAAAATGGGCAGCTTGTAACTGGAAGCGATCGGGCTGGTCGAAAGGCATTTGCGTCCAGTCGTTGTCACCCGCCAACCGATAGCGCAGACCACCGCTTTGGGCATAGTCGATCACTGCTTCGCCCTCGCTGCCATAAATACGAATTTCCGCCTCGGAAACCGGCGTCACCCAGCTACAGGTTAGCGCGCCAATCGCCCCACTTGTGCTCGTCACCAATATGGACGCGCTATCTTCAACTTCAATGGTGGGCAAGGTGGTTGAAATGTGCGCGGCCACGTGGGCGACCTCACCCGCCAGGGCGCGGAAGATGTCGATGCTGTGGACCAGGGTGTCGATCAGAATGCCGCCGCCGGCAATCTCTTTCTCCGTGAACCAGGAAGCACCGGCGCGGCCAAAACGGAAGCCAAAACGATTGTAAATTTGCACAACCTTACCTAATCGACCACTGGCAATCAGCGTCTGCGCCTGCACAACCGGCTGATGGAAACGGTGGCAAAAGGCAAACTGGAAAATGCCACGACTTTGGTCCATGGCGTCGACCATCGTCTGCGCTTCGGCTAGTGTACGCGCCGGCGGCTTTTCACACAGTACAGAAATATTGCGCTGGGCCGCAGCCAATACCACAGCGGGATGTAAGTTAGGCGGCGTACAGATGCTAAGCGCATCGGGCTGCACACTATCCAACATTTCTGTATAGTCCTGAAAGGCGCGGCTCTGCACTTGATCAGCGCGTTCTTGAGCGGCGGGCAGATGCACATCAGCAATGCCGACAATTTCGCACTGATCCGACAGCGCGGTATAAGCCTTTAGATGCGTGCCGCCGATCCCGCCTGCGCCAACTACTGCTACACGAATTTTTGCCATTGAAGCCTTTGTCCTTTCAAAATCAAAAGATTTTTACCGCAAAGGTGCAAAGCACGCAAAGAAAAACCTGGAATCCTTTGCGTGCTTTGCGATAAATCTTTGTTGCCTGTTCAAAACTCGACAGCTTAGATCCTAATCTCCAATATTTGCTTGTCAGCTTACTTTCCACGCGCCACCAATGCGTCCACAAACCAACGCGTGATCTCTTGGGGCCGTGTAATCGCACCGCCCACCACCACGGCCAGCGCGCCATATGCCAGCGCCATGTTCACCTGTTCCGGCAGTTTATAGCGCCCTTCGGCCAGAAGGGGAACGCGTAAGCGATTCGCCAATTGGTGCACCAGTTCCAGATCAGGGCCAGGTTGCACGGGGCTCGCATCGGTATAGCCAGACATCGTCGTCGAGACGAGATCCGCCCCAGCAGCTTCGGCGGCCACCCCTTCGTCGAAAGTGGCAATGTCCGCCAAGACCAGACAATTGGTTTCGGCCTGGATTGCGGCGATAAAATCCGCTAAGGAGCCGGGCTGCGGCCGCGGGCGATCGGTTGCGTCAATGGCGATAATGTCGGCGCCGGCGGCAGCCACCTGGCGCGCATGGTCCAGCGTGGGCGTGATGTAGACGGGATAACCGGGTATATCTTCTTTGAAAAGGCCGACAATCGGCAGATCGACGGCCGCCCGGATCGCCCGAATATCCGCCGGACCATTAGCCCGGATGGCGCGTCCGCCGCCTTCCGCAGCGGCCATTGCCATGCGCGCCATTATGTCAGCGCCGAAAAGCGGTTCACCAGCCAGCGCCTGACACGAGACGATCAAGCTGCCTTGAACCTGGGCAACAAAGTCAGCGACGCGTTGCGAACGGTGCGTTTTATCATTAGACACAAGTAGATCCTTAGTGAGAGTTAGGGAGGGTAGATAGGTAGATAGGAAGACAGGAAGTACGCCCCTATCTACCTGTTTACCTATCTACCTGTTTACCTGTCTACCCTTCGTAAATCGTAAATCGTAAATTCCTACCCCTTAATGCCGGTCAACGCAATGCCTTCAATAAACGTGCGTTGGGTTAGGAAAAAGAGCACCACGGTAGGAATCATTGCCAACGTTGCCGCGGCCATCATCAGTTGCCATTGTGCCCCATACATGTTCTGAAACATCTTCTAGCGACCCGACACTTTGCCGCGGGTTTCAACCCTGCGGCAGCAAAGTGTCGGGTCGCTAGAAACATCTTCAGCCCCACCGAGATCGTCTTCTGATCCTGGTCCTTCAGGTAGATCAGAGGGCCGAGAAAGTCGCGATAGGTCGCGACAAAGGTAAAAAGGGCCACCGTTGCCAGCGCCGGCTTCAGCAGCGGGACCATAATGCGCAAAAAGATGCCCAGTTCACTGGCCCCGTCGATGCGGGCCGCGTCGCTCAATTCATTCGGGATCGTCATGAAAAATTGGCGCAACAGGAAGACATAGAGCGCATTGCCAAAAAAGGCCGGCACGACCAGTGGCAATATTGTACCAAACCAGCCTAATTGGCGAAAGATGATGTAAAGCGGAATCATCGTCACCTGGGCTGGCAACATGATCGTGCTCAGGTAGATGAGAAAGGCAACGTTGCGCCCCGGCCAGCGTACACGAGCAAAACCATAGGCGATCAGCGAACAGGAGAAGACCGTGCCAATAAAATAGGAGGGCAAAAAAATTATTGCCGACAATTCATCGTACGATTTTTTTGATAACTGAAGTATGCCTGATCATCCCCTTTTTATCAAATTGCCTTACTTGGTATACTGGTAGCCATTATCACTGAAAGTGGCGAACCGGATCGAGCCAGGAATTGTGCTCGCCGTCAAGACCAAGCTGTATTTCTAGATTTGCCAGTCACGATGTAGGTGGCTTAACGAAATAGCGTTAGAATAACCCAGCAAGAGTATAGCATTTCAGCAAAGGAATGGAATAGGCTTTATCTACAGCGAAACGCATGGCGCCTTGGGCAAGCTTTACAATGATCGGCTCGCACAAGCCAACAGCTGACAGAACCGGGGAACCAATTGAATGGCAAACATCTACACCACCTTTTCGAATGCCATAAAAAATAACCAACTTATCGCATTGGCGACCATCATCGCTGGTCCTGGGATTGGCAACAAGCTGCTGATCCAACCAGACGGCATGATCATGGGCACGCTTGGCAATGCTAACATCGATGCGCAAGTTCGTGGGCGTGCGGCCGAACTGCTCGGCGCACAACGTACGGAGCGGTTTAGCCTGACAACCGAGGGCGAGCCAGTTGAGGTTTTTATCGAAGTCCACGCCCCGCCGCCGCGCCTGATCATCGTCGGCGCGGTCCATATTGCGATTGCACTCGTTACCTTTGGCAAAGCGCTAAATTTGCAAACGATTGTGCTCGACGCGCGCTCGGCCTTTGCCACCGCAGATCGATTCAGCCATGCCGATCAGTTGCTGATTGGCTGGCCAGCCGACACATTGGCCGAGATCGGGCTTGATGCCGGCGCCTTTCTGGTCGTGCTCACCCACGACGAAAAGATCGATAATCCGGTGCTGGCGCTTGCCCTGCGCAGCCCAGCGCGCTACATTGGCGCACTGGGTTCGAAGAAGACGCATGCCCGGCGCGTGGAGGCGCTACAGGCAGAAGGCATCAACGACGAACAACTAGCTCGTCTGTATGCACCGATTGGATTAAATATCGGCGCGCGCCGGCCAGAAGAAATTGCGGTGTCGATTATGGCACAGATCGTGGCGGTGGCCAATGGGGTTGGTTAGGTCAGGTGATCAAAACACCCTTCTTTTTCTCCGCGGACATTAGCGATCTAGCCCGCGCAGTTGCGATCGATGGCAACCGCGAGCTGATCGAGCACGGCGACCATCGTGCGGCGATCTTTTGGATGGTCGCTACCTACTCGCGCTGTCAGCAGGTGCTCTATCACGATGCACCGCTAGCGCTGCCGGAGCAATTTACGCCCGGCTATCAACACCTGCTCGCCGACCTGGGCATCACCGGATTTGCCGATCTACAAGAGCGCAGCGAACAGCTAAAAAGTTTTCTGCCGCGGGTTTGGACGGTGGCGACAGCGATTATGGATGCGAATCCGGAGATTGAAGGGTAGTTTATTTTAGCAAATGCTTTTGCAACTTCCCCATCGCATTGCGCGGCAGTTCCTGCACCAGCGTAATTTGACGTGGCACCTTAAAACTTGCCAATTGGGTCTTGCAATAAGCGATCAACGCCGCCTGGTCAACCGCTGCGGTACAAACCAGATAGGCCGCCGGGACTTCGCCCCATTCGGCGTGCGGCAGACCGATTACCGCCGCTTCGGCAACGCCCGGGTAAGTAGCGAGCAGCTCTTCAATTTCACGCGGATAAATATTGAACCCACCGCTGATAATCAATTCATGCCGCCGCCCGAGTAAAGTGACATAACCCGTCTGCGGATCCTGGCGCGCCAGATCACCGGTGTGGAACCATTGTTGGCCCAAACTATCGTAGCTGAAGCTGGCGGCCGTCTTTTCCGGTGCATTCCAGTAGCCACGGCAGACATTGCCGCCCCGCACCAACAATTCGCCCTCTGCGCCGGGCGCCACATCTGCATTTTTGGGATTAACAATGCGCATCGAAACGCCGGGCAAGGGCGTGCCGACACTGCCCGCGATGCGCGCCCCGGCATAGTGATTACTCAAATTCATGCCGGTTTCGGTCATGCCATAACGTTCGAGAATTGTGTGGCCCGTCAAGGCTTGGAAGGCGCTAAAGGTTTCTGGCGCCAATGGTGCGCTGCCCGAACAGAAGAGCCGCATGTGCGCAAAGTCACGCTGCGGCCGGGCGCGCAGTTCTTCGACCAGACGCACATAAATTGTCGGTACGGCAAAGAAGAGCGTCGCCGCGCCACTGAGTAATTCGCCCACCGTCGTCGCCGTATAGCCAGGGCGCAGCAAAATCGTCGCCCCGGCGGCCAGCGCACAGTGCGCCCCAACGACCAAGCCATGCGTATGGAAGAGGGGCAGACAAAGCAGCAAGCGGTCGTCCGGCTGCCATGCCCAGGCCGC
>JBBRVA010000049.1:0-17322 GCA_038247295.1 Caldilineales bacterium
CCTGCCGGCAGCGGCTCGACGACTCGACTGAGCTCGCCGAAGTCTGAGCTCGCCGAACGTCCGCCAGAGATGGCGGTGATCGCAACTGCGTAACTTCTAAGAGTAACTCCGGCTGTTCGCTAGATCACACCTAGCTGTGCGCTGGGATACGGCGCAACCGCCGCCCGTGGGTTAGAATTGATACAACGCAGGAAAACTTGTCAACCCTCAACTTACACATACAGCCGGGTTCGAAGACTTTCCTACGATTTTGACGGCGGGAGTGCTGCCTACGCGACACACTTCGGCGGTTCGGACAATGCGGAGGGCTGGTTATTACGACTGGCCCTTTTGCGTTTTCCTGGGAAATCACACAGTAATCAGTGAGTAGGATGGCGTGTGATATGCCACTGATTACTACTCACTGATCACTGCTTTTTACTCCCCGCCCACGCCTGCGTAATGCGGTCCAGCACCAGCGCAAGAAGCAAGATCGCCAGCCCCGCTTCAATGCCACGGCCCAATTCGCTCTTTGCCAGCCCATTGACGGCCTCGATGCCCAAGGCGCCGCCGCCGACCAGGCCAGCAATGATCACCATCGCCAGCACCATCATCACCGTCTGATTCACACCGAGCATGATCGATGGCAGCGCCAGCGGCAACTCTACTTTGAACAATTTCTGGCGCGCAGTAGATCCAAACGCATCGGCGGCTTCCACGGCGGCCGGCGCCACCTGGTGAATGCCCAAGGTAGTTAAACGAATCATCACCGGGATTGCATAGAGCACCGACGCCATAATGCCCGGCACGCGACCCACGTTGAAGAGCATGATCACTGGCACCAGATAGACAAAGGGCGGAATCGTTTGCAAAAAGTCGAGCACAGGCCGCAGGATCGCCTCTACCAGGCTGGAGCGGGCGGCCCAAATCCCCAGCGGTGCGCCAATCAGCACGGCGAGCAACACCGCTACTAGAACCTGACTCAACGTATCCATACTCGCTGCCCATAACCCCAGCCAGCCTAGTGCAAAAAGACCTAATGTCGTTACTGTCGCCAGCCGCCAACCACCAGCGTGATGGCCGATCAACGCCATGAGTAGAATCATCACTGGCCAGGGTAGCCAATTTTGCAACAGGCTGCGCAGCGGGTTGAGCAGATAGATTGTAATAAAGTCGCTAAAAGGGCCGGTGCCAATCGGTAGGTCACCAATTTGATAGAGGTTATCGCGCATCCACGCCACCAGCGCATCGACCGGTTCGCGAATCGAGTAATGTAATGCTGGAGGAAAGGTGCGCAAATCGATCACGGTGCGCCCCAAACCAATGATCACAAGGATGAGCAGGATCGTGGTTCCCCAGTAGATTAAGTTCGTCTGTCGTCTTCCCCCCGGCGTTGACTGGGGTGTGCTGTGCTGGAGTGCGCTGCGGCTTTCTTGGCTAAAACCATAGCTGATGCGGTCAAAGATCACGGCGATTAGCACGATCGCCAGCCCGGCTTCTAGCGCCTGGCCAACGCGTAGGCTGCGCAACGCATTGAGCACTTCCAACCCCAAGCCGCCTGCGCCAATCAATGCTGCGATCACCACGATGCCCAGCGCCATCATAATTGTCTGGTTTACGCCCAGCAGGATCGATGGCATCGCCAGCGGTAGCTCCACTTTGATCAACTTCTGCCAACCGGTCGAACCAAAGGCATCGGCGGCCTCGACCGCGTTACTTGCTACCTGCCGAATTCCCAAACTCGTCAGCCGCACCGCTGGTGGCAAAGCGTAAATGACCGTGGCGATCACACTGGGGGCGCGGGCGAGGCCAAAAAAGAGCACAACTGGGATCAGATAAACAAAGGCCGGGATCGTTTGCATGGCGTCCAGGATCGGGCGCAGCAGCGCGTCAAAACGCGGATGGTGCGCCGTCAAGATGCCGAGCGGGATACCGATAATCAAGGCAATCAAGACGGAGACGCCAATCAGCGCAATCGTCTCCATGCTCGCTGCCCATAAACCAAAAACACCCATCACCAACAAGCCAAGCACCGCCAATAGGGCGCTGATCAGACCGCGGATTGAAAGCCCGTGCTCGTCGGCGCTAAAGGCTTTGTAGGCCACGGCGAAGAGCGCCACCGCGTGCGCCGGCCACGGCAGCGCCAGCAAAAGCGCCTCCAATGTGCGCAACTGGGCTTCGATAAACATTTTAAGCGGTTCAAAAAAATAGACAAAGATCGGATGATAGCGCCGGTTGCCAATCACCCAGGACTGGAAACTGTCAATCGGCTCGCGCAGCCCAAAATTCCAACTTTCAGGAAAGTGCGCCAGCCAATCGATGTTGAGCAGCCTGATCAAGATTGCGCAAAGGGCCAGGCCGAGCAGCCCGAGCGCATAGCGTTGCGATCGATTCGCACCGCCGCGTGGCATGCTTGTCACCCTGGATAGCGAGTGGGCTGTCGTGCTCATCGGGGCGCTCCATCCTGGCTGAGGGCCAACAAGACGGCCGTGCGGTCAACAACGCCCACCAAATCACCGGTTGGGCTATAGACCGGTTGTGGTTGGTCGGTCGCCGCCACCAGAGGGATCAAATCATCCAGCCGCGTTGTGGTGCGGATCGCGCCGTTCCCACTGGCCTTGGTTTGGAAGAGTACGCGCGGTGGCGTCATGATACTCTGTGCCGTTAGCACTTTAGAGCGGGGGACATCTTTCGTAAAGGCGCGCACATACTCGTCCGCTGGGTGCAGAACCACCTCTTGTGGCGTCCCCACCTGGACAAATTCACCATCTTTCATAATTGCAATTCGTCCGCCGGGATCGTCGGCCAACTTGAGGGCTTCGGCAAAATCATGCGTAATAAAGATCAAAGTTTTGTGCATCTGCTTTTGGAGGGTGAGCAATTCGTCTTGCATCTCACGGCGGATCAATGGATCTAGCGCGCTGAAAGGCTCGTCGAAAAGGAGCACTTCGGGGTCAACCGCCAGCGCACGCGCCAACCCGACGCGCTGCTGCATACCGCCGCTCAATTGGCCGGGGTAATGGTTTTCCCATCCTTTCAGGTTGACCAAGGCAAGCACATCACGCGCTTTGGCATGGCGCTCACTCTGCTTCATGCCCTGGATTTCCAGGCCATAGGCCACGTTATCGATCAGCCGCCGATGAGGGAAAAGACCAAAATGTTGGAAGACCATACTCATCTTGTGGCGCCGGATGTCGCGCAACTGCTTGGGGTCCATCGTTGCGATGTCTTCACCGTCAAACAACACCTGTCCGTGCGACGGCTCGATCAGGCGCGGCAGACAGCGCAGCAGCGTTGATTTGCCACTGCCGGACAGCCCCATCACGACAAAGGTTTCGCCCTTACCTACCGTAAATGAAATATCACGCACTGCCATCACATGGCCACTGTGGGCTAGAATGTCCGTTTTGCTGGCGCTGGCCTGGCTCGCCTTGATCACCGTGTGCGGGTGCGGGCCAAAAACTTTCCAGAGATTGCGACAGGCAATTTTAGGCGGCGATTGTTGAGTCACAGCAACATACCTCGGATGAATGGGTGGAAACGATTGGCCAAACGCGTGGAAGTCGGGTGCTACTATTTGCTGGTAGGTGCAATTATGGGCCTACTTTACACGAGCCTGAGGTGAAATGCAAGTTAAATTTAGTGCAATCGCCACTGGTGCAGTCGGCGTGTAAATCCTATGTCATAAGATAGTGGGGCTGATCAGCAATGGCTATTTGTGTACTCTGCCCTTTCAATGGCAAAATAGATAAGATTCAAATTAATTCTATTCATTGCTTGGACTCAAATAGGCGCCTGGCGCGCCAATCAACACGTCGTCGACAAAATTTATTCTAACGCGCATTAATCTGCCGCGTAGTCGTGAAAGGATTCACCTTGCTCACCCAACCTAAACCACCGCAACGCCTCTTTATTCCCGGCCCGACCGATGTATTGCCGCAGGTGCTGGCGGCCCAAAATGCACCGATGATTGGCCACCGCAGCGACGAATTCGAGGCGCTTTTTGCCAAAGTGCAAGATCAACTCAAACAGTTATACGAAACCCAGGCGCGTGTCTATATCCTCGCCGCATCGGGATCAGGGCTGCACGAAGCGGCTATCCGCAACGCTGTCGACCGGCGCGTTCTCTGTTTTGTCAACGGCGCATTCAGCGAACGCTGGTACAACTGCGCCGTTGGCTGCGACAAAGAAGCAATTCGTGTTGATGTCGAATGGAACACTGCCGTCAAGCCTGCCACAGTCGTGGCGGCGCTAGAGCAGGCGCTCCAATCGGGTCCCGTCGAGGCGATCACTTTGGTCCACAACGAAACCAGCACGGGGGTGGCCAGCCCGATCGGTGAGATTGCCGCTGCGGTGCGCCAGATCAGCCCGGACACGCTGATCATGGTCGATGCGGTCTCTTCCTTTGGCGGCGTCCACTTGCCGTTTGATCAATGGGGATTGGATCTTTGCCTTACGTCGGCGCAAAAAGCGCTGGCGGTGCCACCTGGCCTGGCCTTCTGCGCGGTGAGCGACCGGCTGTTGGACAAAGCGAAAACGGTGAAAGGTCGCGGCTGGTATTTCGACTTTATCAATTTGGAAAAGTCGCTGCAAAAGAGCACGACTCCCGCTACACCGGCCATCTCGCTAATGCGGGCGCTAAGTGTCCAACTAGACATTATTTTTGCCGAAGGCTTAACCGCGCGCTATGCGCGCCATCAAGCGTTGGCCGAAAAGACCCAGCATTGGGCGCTCGAACAGGACTTTGTGCTGATGGCCGAAGAAGGCTATCGTTCGCATACTGTCACCAACATCGCTAACAATCGCCAGATCAGCATTGGTGCGCTCAACAAACATCTGGCGACACTCGACATGGAAATCTCTGACGGCTATGGCAATTACAAAGGCAAAGCCTTCCGCATCGCCCATATGGGCGAAGTGCGTGAAGCAGATATGGACCGGCTCTTCGCCGCTATCGATGAATTTTTAGCCCACGTGTAATGATTCGGTCTCATCGTAGACTCCTTCCGGGCCGGTGAATTCGCTGCGTCATTTTCACAGGTTCATCTTCCCGGAAGGGACAAAGCTATCCGCTTTTCTTTGCAGCTTTGCCCCTTGGCAGCTTTGCGTTGAGATTTTTAATTTGTTGCTCTTTTGTTGAGAGGTTTCTGCTATTATGATTAACTTGCGTTCTTTTGAAGTGCCCACTGTAGTGAAACACGCGCTGGGCGCGATTGCCTGTCTGGCCGATGAAGTCAAAGCGCTGGGTATGCAGCGCCCGATGATTGTTACCGACAGTGGTCTAGTCAGAATTGGGCTGGCCGATGAGGTAATGAATCTGCTCAAGGCCGCCAACCTAGACTTTTATTGTTTCGACGAAGTGATTCCCAACCCACCCATTGCCTTGGTCGACCGCGGCGCCGAAATCTATGCGCGCGAAAAATGCGACGGCCTGATCGGGCTGGGCGGCGGCAGTTCGATTGACACCGCCAAGTCGATTGGCGTTGTCGCCGCCCACGGTGGCTCGATTGGGGCGTTCGAATGGGCCAGCCCCAACCCGATCCAGAAGCGCATTCCGCCGCTGATCGCCGTGCCCACAACTTCGGGCACGGGCAGCGAGGTGACGTTGTGGGCCGTGATCACCGACCCTGAGCGCAAGATCAAATACAACGTGGGCGGCACCCCGTTGATTGGCGCGCATATCGCCCTGCTCGATCCGTTGTTGACACTCAATCTGCCGGCGCCTATTACCGCCGGCACCGGCATGGATGCGCTGGCGCATGCGATCGAATGTTATACCTGTGCCTATGCCCAGGCCTGGCCCGATGCCGTGGCGCTGCAAGCAATGGAGTATGTGGGTGGCTATTTGCGCGTTGCTTATGCCCAAGGCCATAACCAGGAAGCGCGCTACAAGATGAGCATGGCCGCCATGTTGGGTGGGATGGCCTATGGCACGGAAAGCGCCGGCGCCGCCCACGCTATGAGCCAGACGGCCGGCGGTGTCCACGACAAAGTGCCGCACGGTCCACTTACGGCCTGGTTGCTCGGCCCGGTAATGGAATACAACTATATGGGCGAGCCGCAGAAATTTGCCCGCATTGCCCAAGCCCTGGGTGAAGACATTCGCGGTCTCTCCGTCTGGCAGGCGGCCGAAAAAGCGGTTGAGGCCGTCTACCGTTTAAACAAAGATTTGAACATCCCCTCGCTGCAACAGCTTGGCTTCCACGAAGATGAAATTCCCCTGCTTGCCAAGATCGCCCATGCTGATCCGCAAACCATCGGTAACCCGCGCGATATCAACTACGATGGCTATGTACAGGTCTACAAGCGGGCCTTTGAACTAGGGGAAAAGAGCGGTAAGTAGTAAGTGGCAAATGGTAAGTGGAGATTAGTTGCTACTTACATTTACCATTTATTACTTACCACTTACCATTTACCATCCACGATACTTTATCGAAAGGAAATTCTATGCAAGCGGTGCAAGTTGTCGCCCCTGGTGTGGCGAAATTTGTGGAAGCAGCCAAGCCTGAACTCAAGCCTGGTTATGCCCTGGTGCGCACACAACGCGTCTCGTTGTGTGGCAGCGATATTCATATGTTGTGTTACGATCATCCAGAAAAATATCCCTTTCCGCCCGGCACCAGCGGCCACGAAATGGTCGGTGTCGTCGAAGCAATCGACGCGCCCGGTTCGGGGATCAAAGTGGGCGATGTCGCCCTGACATTGGTGCGCAACAATATGGCCATGGCCGAATATTACCTGGCTCCCGTGGAGCATGTGATGGTTTTACCGCCGGGTAAACCAATTGAACACCTGTTACAGGCGCAACAATTGGGCACCATCATCTACGCCAGCCAGCGTCTGCCCAATATCGTAGACAAAAATGTAGTGATCATTGGCCAAGGGTCGGCGGGTCTGTGGTGGAACTTTATGGCGCGCCGTCTGGGCGCGCACCGTGTGATCTGTGTTGATCTGCAAGCGCATCGACTGGCGCTTTCCAAGCACTACGGCGCCACGCACACCATTCACAATGCCAATCTCGATGCCAATCTCGATGCCGTGGAAGGGGTCCGCGAAATCCTGGGTGGCAATCTGGCCGATATCGTGATCGAGGCCGCCGGCGAAGTCGAGACCATCAATATGGCGCTTGACCTGGTCAAAAAGTATGGTTTTGTGCTGGAATTCGGCGTGCCGCGTGCGCATCAGATGTCGTTCAATATCGAAAAATTCTTCGGCAAATGTTTGCAAATGCAGGCAATTGTCGGCGCTACGTCGGATCCAGGTTTCTCTTGCACCTGGCTAGCGATGGACCTGATCGCCAGTGGTGTCGCCGATGTTGGTCCCATGCTCACCCATCACTTCCCTTTTTCCCAGGTGCTCGATGCCTATGAACTGCAGCAAGCCCGGGATGAAGGCGCCGTCAAAATTGTGATCGATATGCCGGAATAATCATTAACTTATGTTACGCAGCATCTCCTGGGAACGCCGGCATCCTGCCGGCCTGACGCCAGGGATCGCGCCTGAGAGGCAAGCGCCCCTGGGCGCGTTCCCAGCGCGTAACATGAGTTAGTAAATAATGTTGAACTGTGAATAATTAATGATTCAAGAGGAAAAACCAATGGTAACTCAAGCGCACTTGATCGACTTACGCAGCGACACCGTCACCAAGCCGACGCCAGCGATGCGCCGGGCCATGGCTGAAGCCGAAGTGGGCGATGATGTCTACGGTGAGGATCCGACCGTTAATCGTTTGGAAGCGATGGTGGCCGAGATGTTGGGCAAGGAAGCCGCTCTTTTTGTGGCGAGCGGTACGATGGGTAACTTAATTTCGGTGCTCAGCCATTGTGGCCGCGGTGACGAAATGATCCTGGGCGATCGGGCGCACATTTTTCTTTCCGAACAAGGGGGGACGGCCGCACTGGGCAGCATTCAGTCGCGTACGGTGCCTAATCAACCGGATGGCAAGCTCGATTTGGAACTGGTGGCGGAAAGCATTCGCGGCGACAACGAACATTACCCCGTCACGCGCCTCTTTGCCCTGGAAAATACGCAGAACAGTTGCGGCGGCCGGGTCTTGCCCGGCGCCTATATGGACGCCGCCGGTGACCTAGCGCATACGCATGGCTTACCATTGCATGTGGATGGCGCTCGGCTCTGGAATGCTGCCGTCGCGCTCAACGAATCACCCGCACGGCTGGTGCGCGGCGCCGACAGTGTGAGTGTCTGCCTGAGCAAGGGCCTGGGCGCGCCAGTTGGCTCTGTCGTGGTTGGTAGCGCTGAATTTATTCGCAAAGCGCGCCGCAATCGCAAAATTGTCGGCGGTGGCATGCGCCAGGCCGGTATCATCGCCGCTGCCGGTATTGTCGCCATCACCGAGATGGTCGAGCGGCTGGCGGATGACCATGCCAATGCGCAACGGATGGCGCAGGGTCTGGCGCAGATTGACGGCATTCAGATTGATGTCGCAGCGGTCGAAACCAATCTGGTCTTCTTCTCGCTGACCCGTGACGATCTAACGCCATCGCAGCTTGCCACTGGCCTGGCGGAACGGGGTGTCTTGCTCTACCCCACTGGCGGCCGCCGTTTGCGCGCTGCGATCAACCACCATATCAGCGCCGATGATGTCGATCAGACATTGGCTGCGATCAAGGATATCCTCGCCGTGGGCGTTAGCCAGCCGGATAAGCCAGCTTTTATTTACAATTAAGGTAACTATTCAGGCTTGAGTAAACAAGGAAACAGGTAGACAGGTAGACAGGTAGATACGCAATACGACCCTGTCTACCTGTTTCCTTGTTTACCTATTTACTTGCCTAAAGCTTGTATTTCTTCGTGGATAATTATTTTAAGCGAAAAGCCCGGCCAGCCATTCAATCGCCTCTGGGTAATCATCACAGTCAAGAACAAATTCCTGACCACGGCCCACTGTCTGCAACTGCACGGCGTTTGTCTGTCGTGTCCAGCGGGCTGGTTTATCGTGGTAGCTTAGGCTCGATCTTCGCCCTTCCGGGTGAAACCAAGCCGGGAGATGCCAGTGGCTCCGTAGTTGGGCATCTACGGCGGTAAGGGTGCGTACTGGGTGCCAATCTTGGAAGATGCCGCCGCCAGGTTGGTTGATTGCTATTGATGGCAGGTTTAAGTGATCCGTCGCAATATAGAGTGAGTCCATCGGCGTGGGTAATAATCGCCGGCAATGCGCATGATCTAGCGCCCATGCGGGTATGGCGGTTCGCTCTGCCACAGCAACCCGCCGCTCAACTTGTAGCCACCCAAAGATTACGTGCAGGTTGGGCGCAGCTTTGACATAACGATAGCGACCGGCATGCTCTTCAATCCGACGAAACCAGCCGTAGAAGAGGAAAATATCGCCTGGACCCACGCCATTTTTTTGTAAATGGCCTTCAGCTGCGCCCGCTTGCCCAAATAGAGGTTTCCAGCCACTGGGTCTGGGCAAATGAGACGCGACCAAATCTGGATCCAAATGCGCCGACATGCGTGGCGTAAGCTTGCCTTGCGTCAAATCGGCAACCAATTTGCCGGCTGTGTGGTTGCCAATTTGGATATCTTGATAGCAAACGGCGTTGCGGGTGGGCTGGGGTTCTGGAATGGGCAAAGAGCAGAGTTCACCTGAAGGAAAAATCGGGCTGGCGCATTGCCCGGCGCTTGAATCGAAGCCTTTCCTGCTCAGAATAAGCTTCATTGTGCTGCTGTATTTAATGCTTCCACACCATCAACTTGGCTGATTAATGCGCCAAGCTCAGGCAACAGTTGCTCGACGTTCATTGCAAACCTCTTTACAGAATTACTAAAACCCTTTAGCGCCACTGCAAAATCGGCCAACCGCGCCCGGCGGCCAGTTGTGCCAGCTGTCGATCCGGATTGACAGCATTGGGATGGGCGACTGCCTCTAGCAGGGGGAGATCGGAGATGTGGTCGGTATAAAAATAGCTTGCCGCCAAGTTGACATTGTGCGTAGTTGCCCATTGCTGCATCCAATGAACTTTACCCGCACCGTAGGCAATCGGCCGGCGGATTGCGCCGGTCATGCAGGTTTCGTTGCACAGCCATTCGGTGCAGATAAAGTGTTCGATCTGAAGATGGCGCGCGACCGGCACGACGCTAAACTGGCTGCTGCCACTGCAAATGATCGGAATGTGCCCCTGGTTGCGATGCCAGGCCAAGCGTTCTTGTGCGGCTGGCGCAATGTGACGGACGACTACTTCATCGAACCATTGGTGCACCACCGGCCAAAAGTCGTCGAGGCGCAAACCGGCGGCCACAGACGCGCCGCGCTGCATCGTTTCTGTTGCATCCAGTAGGCCCAGGCGATAGAGCAGAACAGCCGAAACGACTGTCCAACTGTCGCGTAGCCGAAAGAAGCGGAAAAATTGGCCACTGTGACGTAAATATTGGAAAAAGAGCTGCCCAGACGAGGCATCCAGCAGCGTCTCATCTAAGTCAAAAATTGCCGCAATCTGCGTCACACGATCGCTCCATAACCATTGTTAAATCCGCAATATTTTGGGCGTAATCAGCAACTGTAACTGGCCACAGCCCCAGCGGATCTGATTCCACCAGAAAATTTCGAGACGCAAATGGGCCAAGGCGGCGGTGGGCATTTGGAGATTGAGATGCGGTGGCGCGCCTGTGCAAAGCCCAGCCACCAACTCCTCCATACCAGGGTTGTGGCCAACCAGGACCACGTGTTCCTTGTCCTGCGGCGCCTCGCTGAGTAACGTGAGTAGGGTATCGGCATCGGCCAAATAGACCGCCTCTTGCCAGATCACTGCATTAGGGTAGATCGATTTGTCGATTATGTGCCCGGTTGTCTCGCGTGTGCGTGCGGCTGGGGAGCTAATTAGCCAATCGACTGGTGGTTCTAAGTAAGCAAGCAATTTACCAATCTGCTTGGCATCTTTGTGACCACGCGTTGTGAGTGGTCGATCAAAATCAGTGGCATATGCCTCGGGGGATGCAGCCTTGGCGTGGCGAATAATTGTTAATGTTTTCATAGGTCGATTGCCGAATGTTTACACTTGCTCGATAAGTTTCCCATGATTATATCAAAAAAATGGATGAATAGCTAACGTGTACTCAGGTGGCTGATTGAGCCGCTCATCTCGGGTGACCCAACTGCGCCAACACCTGTGCTTTATTTGTGGTTAATGAAACCAGGTGAGCTCCCAAAGGTGATCGCCGAAGTAGGCGAACCACATATATCATGGTAGTTGCAAATCTCACCAGTCGGAGCATTGGGGGCCAGTTGCATTCGCAATCAAATTGTAAGTTGCATCACATCCTGTTTCTGCTATACTATAGCCAGTGATAGCCTGTGGTTGTAATCTGGGCCACTAAAGCAGAAGAGATGGGTAAGCCACCCGTTTATAACGTCGGTTTTGCCATCTACTTATCAAAGGGAGGTGTTTAACGCGGTAAATTATACAGGAAAGAGAGCGCATGGCCCGTCCTGCTCTTATCTGCGGTTTAAACTGGCAGATAGGATAGATGACGGGTGACGAGGAAGGGGTTCCTGGCCTTGCCAGGTTAACTACATCAGTGACAAACTGCGGTAGGAAAATCGATTTATCAGCGGATGCCCCTGGGTCGCCTCCACCGGCCCAACCCAAGACGAACCTGTCTTGACCCTGTCTTTCCACCTCACCAACCAAGCAAACGCCTAAAACCAGCAGGTAACTGTTGGCACAGCCGCGTTAAGCAGTGGAAACGCCCTAACTGGTAACTTGATATTGGTTATTTGATATTTGCTATTGGATACGCGCATTGCTGCGCCAGCATTGCACAGATGTTGGGCTGCTAATTTTTGCGTTGGTCGCCCATTGCCAGCGTCATCTACAATCCGTATTACCCAATCCCGCCTATCCTGTTACCCGTTATCCACGACGGAACTCCATCGCTTTAATTCAGACCCTTTTACAAGGAGAATTCCCCATGTGTGGAATTGTTGGTTATATTGGCGCGCAATCTGCCGCTACGATCGTTTTGAATGGTTTACGACAACTAGAATATCGCGGTTACGACTCGGCCGGCTTGGCCGTATTGGACGAAGATGGCGCGCTGCATGTGCGCCGCGCAGCTGGAAAATTGGTCAATCTTGCCCATTTGCTCGACCAAGAGCCGGTGCAAGGCAAGATCGGCGTGGGCCACACCCGTTGGGCTACGCATGGCCCACCTTGCCAGCGCAATGCCCATCCGCACCGCAGCGTAGATGGCAAACTTGTGGTTGTGCAGAATGGTATTGTCGAAAATTTTGCCGAGTTACGGGGTCAATTAGAGGCAACCGGTTATATTTTTCACAGTGATACCGACACCGAAGTTATCGTCCATTTGATTCACCGCTACTATCATAATGGCAGCGCCGGCAACTTGTTGCACGCCGTGCAGTGCGCGCTGCACGACTTGCAAGGACCAAGCGCCATCGTTGTCCTCAGCCAGGATCACCCCGACTGCCTGATTGCCGCCCGCCTTGGCAATGCTGGCGGTGTGGCCGTTGGCCAAGGGGTTGGCGAGATGTTTATCGCCAGCGACATTCCTGCCATTTTACGACACACCCGCTCGATCACCTTTTTAGAAAACCGCCAGATGGCTGTCTTAACCGCAGAGGGGGTCGATTATATGGACTTGGATGGCAATGCACTGATCAAGCAAGCGATCCAGATTGAGTGGAATCCCCAAGCGGCTGAAAAGGGTGAGTTTCAGCACTATATGCAAAAAGAGATTTATGAGCAAGGCCGTAGCTTGACGGACACCTTGCGCGGGCGTTTGGATTTCATCCAGCAACGTGTGATGCTGGATTCACTCAACCTGAGCCCAACAGCCGCACAGCAACTCGATAAATTGACAATTGTCGCCTGTGGCACCAGCTATTACGCGGGGCTGGTCGGCAAATATTTGATCGAAAGGCTAGCACGCCTGCCGGTCGAGGTTGATTATGCGAGCGAGTTTCGTTACCGGCAGCCAGTGGTGCAACCTAGCCATTTGGTGCTGGCGATCACCCAAAGTGGCGAGACGGTAGATACCCTGGCCGCCTTGGAAGAAGCGCGTCGCCAAGGCGCCTTTACGGCTGCAATTGTCAACGCCATCGGTAGCCAAGCCGCACGCGTTTGTGATGGCGTAATCTATATGCAGGCTGGGCCTGAAATTGGCGTGGCGAGCACCAAAGCCTTTACCGCATCGGTCGTCGATCTTTTCTTGTTAGCCGTCTACCTGGGCCAGGCCCGTGGCTCTATTGATGCCAGCCAGAGTGCGGAACTGATTCGTGCCGTGGCGGCGTTGCCCGGTTTGGTGGGCGAATTGTTAGAGCAGGCTTGGCGCGGCACCGTGTACAAAGAATTAGCGCAGCGCTTTGCTGGTTATCGCAACTTCCTTTATTTGGGGCGTGGCATCAATTTTCCAATTGCGCTGGAAGGAGCACTTAAACTCAAGGAGATCAGTTACATTCATGCCGAAGGGTATGCTGCCGGCGAAATGAAACATGGCCCGATTGCCCTGATCGACAAAGAGATGCCCACCCTGGTGATCGTGCCTAAAGATGACGTTTACGACAAGATGATCAGCCAGATTGAGCAGGTGAAGGCGCGGGATGGGTTGGTGCTGGCCGTTGCCCATACGGATGATGCGATCATCCGCGCCAAAGCCGATTTTGTATTACCAATCCCCGTAACGCACCCATTATTGACACCCGTGTTGGCTGTGATCCCGTTGCAGATCCTGGCCTATGAGATTGCGCTCTGCCGCGGCGTAGATGTGGATCAGCCGCGCAATCTGGCCAAGAGTGTAACTGTAGAATAGGATAGAATAACAGAATACGATAGACAAGTAGACAGGGAAACAGGTAGACACGTAGGCATCACCTGCCTACGTGTCTACCTGTTTGCCTGTCTACTTGTTTACCTATTACTCTTGGTCCGGCGTTCAACGACTTACCGGTGATTGGTGCACGCTTATGGGGTAGCGGTGGCAATAAAACGATTTTTTACCCCTAATCTCCACGTTACTGACGTAAGCTACTTGCAGATCACGCCTACTTGCGCTACGATAGGCCACTTGAAATCACTATTTACTTTTTACGCTCATCAGCCAAAAGTGTACAAACATAGGATTTTGCCACACGCAAAACATTGGTTTGCATACTTTGCACAGATGAACTTGCTTTACGCTCATCAACCGAAAGTGGGCAAACGCATTATTTTGCGAAAAAGCAATCCATTGGTTTGCCCACTCTATACAGATGAGCTGACTTTTACAAGAGGAGGTCATTGGCCTGTGGGGCGACTCAACCGTAGGGTCTACCTTGGACAAATTTTCATACTCGCAATGCTCTGGTTAGCCGGCTGTGGGGGTGCTCGTCCAACACCCACCCGGACACCGTTTCCGACCTGGACGCCGACACCGCTTGGGCAAGCCGCGGCAAATCCACCCCCAGCGGTGGATCAAGCGCCGGTGGTTGAAACAGCAACATTGGTTTCGATCGTACCGCCTACGGATACAGCTACACCGGCGCCACCCACACCGACTTCGCCGCCGCCCACCGAAACGCCAACACCATTGCCGACTGAAACGCCAACGGCGACGCCACCACCGACGCCGACGCCAACACCAGATTTCGTGTTTGATCTAGAAACCGCGGAAAAATTTCCCACCGATTCGTTGGCAACAAATGTGGTCCGCATTTACCTTTATGTCTATTCAGAGGCAGAATTTGGATTGCCTGGCTACAGTCTACAGGTGCTCCATAACGGTGATCCGCTGACTGTTGATGAGGTTTCTACGGGCGGGCTGCCTGAACAAACCCGCGATGTCCCCAGCCCCTATACACGGTTTGCCAACATGAATGTGATCTTTGTCGAACCGCAAGCGGGACGCTGGGAGATTCAATTGGTGGATGAGGCACGTGCGCCTGCCGGACCGGCGGTCACCTTTGAGTTAACGGCCGATGAGGTTACACGTGAACTTTATGTACGGTATAGGCAAGAGTAGGGAGTAGGGAGTAAGGAGTAGAGAAAAGGGGAGTAGCCTTATGGCTACTCCCCTTTTTTGGAAGAAAGGTGATCTTTCTGGTTATTATAAACCGGCTGGTTTAGAACTGTAGAATCCAGTTGCCCGACTCATCGGGGTCGGGGATGAAGTAGATCCACAAGTCGCGTGACTGCTGGTTGTCGAGGAAGAATTCGGCATTGCCTGCTAGTCCATTCCAGGCGCTGCTCGCACTGAAGGCAATTTGGCCCGCATAGACCAAGATATTAGTCGATTGACCAGGCTGTAAATCGAACTCACTGGCGCCAACTTCGACGCGATAGCGTTGATCCAGCGTAAAGCGAATGGCTTGGTCAAAACCATTGTTAACGACGAGCAAGGCCTGACCAGGCCCAATGCTCGGTGGCGTGCTAACTGTTGTATCAGTCACCGGCTCAGTAGATTCGACTGCGGCCGGATCATCACTGCCTGCCTCTGTTTGCCCCACTGCTGCATTGGGGTCAGTTGCCACGACCACCGGTGCTTCAGGCGTGGGTTCCAATCGACCATCGGTAATCTGGCCGGGTGGCAAAGCAGTAATATCATCGGTGCATTGCAAAAAGCCCGGGCTCGCCGTAATCCAGCCGCCAGGCGCTATGTCGTTGGTCACCGCCAGCCACTGCGAAGTCGCATCCCGCCCAATCACAGCAACAATGCCCGGTTTTTGCTCCGTACTCTGCACCTTGCCGATGACCTGATACTGCAAGCCAGGGCCGCTGCGAATGTTAACGGTGGGTACTTGAACGCGACAGGTGATGGTGCCTGCCGGTATATTTATAGCCTGTACGGGCGGTGCATCTGTTGTGACTGTTGTCGTGGTAGTCGTGGTCGCCGGTGCTGCCGCGTCTATTTCTGCTACTTCTGTGGACGGCAAGACCGACTGGATATCGAGTGTGTTGATGGTGCTGTTAGGCAGTTCGGCTGGGGCTTCTGCTGCGACCAGGGCATAGTAATAGCCCGGCCTGACATTGCGCGGCGCCCATTCACAGGACCGCTTGTCCTCGACACTCACGCAGCTCCGCAAATGGATGAGAACGGTCGGCGAATTTGGAGCGGCGATAAACTCCTGTACAGACGAGGGCGGTAGTTCATACACCTCATTATTGTAGAAAACTGTCTCGCGCTGTCCGCTGCGATTCTGGACCCAAATCCGGTCGGCTGGTGGTTCGCCTGCTTCACGCAAGGATAGATTTGTGCCTGTCTCACTGATGACCTCGTAAAAGCCATCGCGCTTGAGTGGGTAGGGATCCCAAAAACAATCATCGCCCTCGGGTGTGTTGGCGTCACAATTATATAAATTTAGCACGGCGGTTGCGCGCGGCAACTCTACGCCCAGCGAACGTAAGGGCGCGAGATCATGGGTTGCACCTTCTACAAAGAAGCGCAGATTGGCTTCCGTGCGGTTGGCAATGATCGTGCCGGTGATCTGGCCAGCATAGGCGGCGTCGGGGTCCGGGCTGGGGGCGGTTGGCGAGATGGGGTTCGATGTTGTGATATTTGATGTTGTAGCTGGCGTTGTGCGTGTTAATGGTGCCGTGCTGGTAATCGGCGCTGTTGCGGTCACGACAGGAGTAGGCGTAGCCGGCGTTGGCACTAATAATTGAACCGTGATGGGGCGTAATCGCGTAACCTCAACCGTCGCTGTAATCGTCTGCGTTGGCGTTGGCCTCGCCGATCGAGTTGGTGTCGTTGTCGTAACCTGTGCTGAAATGTTGAGTAACGGCGCTGCTGCCCCGGTCTCAAACTGGCCGACTGTTAGATTACTGGCGGTCTTAACCGTTATATCTTCTGTTCCTGTGGTCGCCCCTGTAGCGGCTAAACCCGGTTGGGTGGGCAGAACCGTCAGAATAGCGACGACCAACGCGATAATAATTCGATGCATTTTGCTCTCTCTATGTTCTAGCTAAAAAAGAGTAGCGATAAGGATTTTGATCCTAAGGCTGCTATCACATGCTGCTCTATTTATTCGGTGTAGCGATTTGCTTTATAGCTTCGCACGCTTATTACGTTACTATAAAGCATGCTATTGCCTATTAAAAGCGTAAATTACTCAGTATGCGCAAAAATATACTATAAGTTGCTATTCTATGCTAAGTCTTAATGCCTACAATATAGCCACAAACTGTCCACAGTCATTATACGTCTGTGGGGGTAGCATTGTTCCACCTGGACGAATAGGTGACAGAGGCAGGTACATGATTGTGCGCATTAGATTGCTATCATGCAAGCTCGGCAAAATTAATTGACGTTTGCAAGAAAAATTCAGAATTGAAAGTTGTGGATCAAAAGAAAAGCGCAGGGACAGTAGCCCCTGCGCTCTAATTAAGCTTC
>JBBRVA010000050.1:0-16990 GCA_038247295.1 Caldilineales bacterium
ATGCCCGTCAAAGTGGACAATATGGAAGGGCCGACCGGCCGCCTTGGCGTCGGTTAGCACCGTCTGCAAGTGTTCAAAGGTGGGCGGGCGCAGCGCCGTGATCGCAAAGCGGGCCAAGTCTTCGCCCAGGTCTTGCAACAGGCGATTGGCCACGGCGCGCAGGGCCACGTCTTTGCTTCCGCCCGGCCGGCAAGCAATGTAGAGCAAACGCACGCGCCCGTCGTCCACCGGCGGCACGCCCACAAAGCTGAGGTTGGGATTGGACTGGACGCGCACAAAGGCGTTGACGCGCAGGGCAAGCGGCGAGGCCGACTGCGGGTCGCGCAGCAGTTCCCACGGAATCGAGGCCGCTTCGGCAATGCCGGTCGTGATCTCGATGCGCAGATCGGCCAGTTGCTCGCGGATGGCAAACCAGATCGCCTGGGTGTTCTGGTGGCCGGCGAGCACCTTGCTGTAAAGCTCTTCACCGCGCGCCTGCATCATCTGTTCGATCTGCTCGACCTGCACCGGCTCCACGGTTGGGGCGCGCTGGAGATAATCCTCCAGGTACCAGCGCAGATCGGCCTGCTCCTGCGCCGTCAGGGCGAACTCGAGCACGGCCTCGGCTTCCAGGTCTGGCCGGCCGGGGCGCTGCAAGGTCAAGCGGATGGGATATTGGCCGGACACGGGGGCTTGCTGGCGGATGCGCAGCGTCGTCTCTGGGGGCATGGGGTTTCTCCTACACGGCACGCGCCGGGCCAAACAGGTAGCCCGCGCTCATTATAGCCTCAAAGTAAGCAGAACGCAAGCACTTTAGTTGATCGGGGTGTATCCGACATTTTCGACGGTTTTTGCGTGGGGATAAATCCCGCAGCGGCCAATTTTAATTGGGTCAAAAATGTATTTCCCCCATTTTGCCCCGTAATATATCCTTTTCTGACGCTTGCCCCTTGATTTTCTGACGTTTTTTTGACGCTTGCCTGCTATGCTAAAGGCCAACACCAAAGCGAAAGGCTAGCGACGCTTGATCTCCAACGAAACCTATCAATCTTATCTTTTACGCTTTTGGCGCGATAGCCCGCATAGCGCTTGGCGCGCCGCTTTACAATCGACTGCCACAAACGAAAAGTATGTCTTTGCCGAGACTGATGCCTTATTCGAGTTTCTTGATCGTCAACTGTGCATTGATGCCGACCATGCCGACGACGATGCGCAGGGCATCGTCGATGACGCGGCCATTTAGAGCAACAATTTGTAAAGATAATCAACATTTGTCTTATTGCACCACTTATCACATTACCGATGGGAGCTTGACATGTTTCAATTTCTCAACCGTCCTTTGGGACGAATCCTAGGCGCGCTTAGCCGCCCAGGGCAGCGCCGATTTTGGGCAACGCTGGCCCTGGCCTGCTTGACGATTGGTGGCCTGGCCTTGCTGCCGTGGACCGCGCGGGCCGATGAGCCAGGCGATATTTTTGCCGAGGCTTGGCAGCGCGTCCGCGACATTGGCGCGTATGAATTTAGCGCCGATATTATCCAAGATGTTGTCCCTGTGGCCAGTGTCACCAACATGGGGCAGACTAGCACACGCCAGGAACTGCATATCGAAGGCGCCACCGATCTGCGCAGCAAGACGTTGGCGATGACGCTCTGGTCGCAAGGTGGCAATGTGCTGGATCCAGCGAGCGGACTGGAACTTAAAATGGCGGATGGCCAGATGCTGGCGCGCAAGGGCGGCAGCGAATGGCAGGAGATCAACAATTTTACCGATGCGCTGATCCCGCAAGGCGACTTTACCACCTTTCTGGCCGGTGCGACCGATATCAAACGGGTAAACGAGAAGACGACAACAACGGCGGATACCGCGGCGCCCCAGGCCACCCATTACACCTATCGCATCGATGGCATCGCCTTTGCTGCCCATCTGCGCGATCTGGCAACCCAACAGATGATGCGCAGCGGTGAATTAGCGCCGGGTATCCAACTGGATCTGCCCAAACTTTTCACCGAGATGCAAGGCACAGGCGAACTGTGGGTGCGCGCCGATGGTTTGCCCTTGCGTCAGATTTCGCACCTGAAGTTCCCCGAACAAGATGGGCAGTGGGTGGCGGCCAAACTTGATGTCACCTTCCAATTTGCCCAGGCAGCGACGGTGCAAACGCCCAGTTGGACGGCTTCGCTTGGTGCGGCGCTGGCCAACCCCAGTGATTCCTTCTGGCAGACGCTGATACTGAGCCTGCTGATGGTGGTGGGCGGCGGCTTGACGCTTTTTGTGATTGTGCGCCGCCGTTCAACCCTGATCTACAAGACGGTAGCCATTTTCTGCGTTACGAGTTTGGTGGTCGGGCCATTGGTGCAAACGGTGCAAGCCGAAGCCGCCTACAAACGGATCGAAAGCCGTGAAGCGCGCCAAGATACTTTGCAGGCCGATGCCGAAGCCATGCAACTCGCCGCCCAAGCAGCCACGCAAAAAATCGCCACAATTTCTGCTCCCGAAACGCTGGCGTTGATCCGCAGTGACAATGGCATTGACCTCGATCAGGATGGGTTGAGCAATGTGGAAGAGTCGCTGTTGGGCAGCGATCCCCAGCTTGCCGAGACCGCCAGCAGCACCAGGGAAAGCGCACTGCTCGCCGATTTCTATGCCCTGGGCGATGCGAGCAAGGACAGCGATGGCGACGGCTTGAACGATCGCGAAGAAGAGCTGCTGGGCACGAATCCAGAAGCGGCGGACAGCGACAACGACACCATCCCAGACTTGGTGGAAATCCAGGGTTTTACGCTGGGATCGCAAACCTGGCACACCGACCCCCGCGAGTTTGACAGCAACGGCGATGGGCAAAGCGACGAAGATGAATGGAATCGCCCTGGGGTCCACCCCACCTGGGATACGAACAACGATGGCGTGCCCGATCTGTTTGACCGCGACAACGACGGCGATCAGGTGCCCGACAAGCTGGATATTTCCCCCTATCGCACATGGACGACCACCTTTAGCGCGGCTAACCCATTCGAATTAGTGGTCGATGGCCTTTCAGCGGGCAAAACCACCTTTGTCGAGTTTCAACTGCGCCCCACCAACCCCGATCATCTCTGGTATGCGCTCAACAAGCTGGATTGGCCAGCCGACGACGGCGGCAACCTGCGCGACCTAGACAACAGCCCAGACGACATCAGCCTGATCCCCATGCTGGAGATCCGCATTCCCAGCGCGCCTTACAATCTGCCCTTGCTGGCAACGCCGCAGGTCGCCATTTCGCTGACGAAGGTGAGCAACGCGCCCGGTGGCGCGATCGGCGGCAATGTTGTATTAACGCAGCAAGGCGCCAACCTGACCGTGCAAGCCAGTCTGGTTGGTGAGAATAACAGCCCAGCTGCGGGGTTTCTCTATATCCGCGAAGGCACTTGCACCAACCCCGGCCAACGCGTCGGTGGGCCGGTCACGGTTTCGTCCAACGGCATCGTGCTGGACAATTTTACCCAGACCAAACTGCGCGAGCGTTCGCTTGGCGGGCATATCGTCACCGTGGAAAATGCCAGCGGTGACCCCAACCTGGTTCCGCTCAACGGCTGTGGTGCGATCCCAGTGCTGCCTTTTGAAGGCGAGCAGATGATCGATCGGCAACAATTAGCCACCTACGGCGTCTCCATCCGCGAGGCCGACGCTAATCGCATTGCTAAGTTGGTCTATGTGCCGCTGACCCTGTTGACCGATGACCCAGCGCGCTTGAACGAGAACAAAGAGCTGCCTTCCAGCCAGACGCCGCGCGGCAATCGCGTGGCCTTTGGCGGGTTGATGCCGTATAACGCCGGCGCGGCGTGGACGCAAGCGCATCAGGTACGGCTGGTGTGGACGGTGCAGATGCAAACCGATCTGCCCTGTGCCGCCGGCGTACAAAGCTGTCCGGAAAATTATAACATTCCGACGGTGATTCACACCTATAGTGATGATTGGACCCTGACCGGCATCGACGTGCGCGAAGATCAGGGCGCCAACCTGGCGATTGCCTATGAAGACCCCACGGTGGACGCCGATCGCTTGGAACCGGTGCCGTTGCTAGAACTGGCCGAAGGCTTGAACAACACCTTTATGGTGGGCCGCACCAGCGGCGCAACGCGCGACATCACGGTGGACGAAATTGCCCGCCGTTTTGACCGCACCACGAATGGCGGCGTCACGCTGGAAGAGCGCTTTGGCGTCGACAATCTGCTCACCGTTGAAAAGCAGAGCTACCCCACGCTGGACAGCATGGTGCGGGGGACGTTTGACCGTTCCGAGGCGATTTTGGCAGCCAATTTTACCCAATTTTGGTCGGCCAGCACACCAATCTCCCCCACGCTGCTCTACGCCTACGAATGGACATCGCGCGCGCTCAATCTAGATTTAACCGCCAAGAGCGATGCCGTAAAGTGGGATACAAGCGGCAAAAAGTTGACGGTCAGCTTCCGCAGCGATAGCGCAGCACCGGCGCAGACGCTGGCCACGCTCAAAGTGCAACCCTACAACTACAATGGCAACGATTGGCGCACCTACGATCTGGCCGAATTCTGGACCATGCTGGAAAGCTTCTATGCATCCGACGTGGCCGCCGACCCAGAACAGGAGATCGCGCGCGGCAAACTGCGCGCCACGCAACTTTACTACTTTACCCTGATCAACGGTTTGCAGCAGACTGTACAATTGGGCAACCAACCGCTCAAAGGCAATGCCAAGAGTGATAGTGAACTCAAGAAACTGCTCAGCGACGTCGGCAAGGCCAGTAAAGCGATCAATTTCTTTAGCGGCAAGATGCTCAAGGCCTATCTGAATGACGGCTTGGGCAAATCCACCAGTAAGTGGGAACAGTTTCTCTTTGTGCTAGAGAAAGCCTATCTGGCTGAACGCGGTGACTATGCGATTGGCATTGATTCTGAGACGGGCAAGAAAAATGTCAGCCCGGTCGGCAAGCTGATCAACAAGATCAAAAACACCACTTTCAGCAACGGCCTGCTGCTGGCTTCGGTTGGCTTTACGGCGGTGCTGGTCTTTACGCAAATGGCGATCTCGCTGGCCACGATTGGCGTCAAAGACCCAATGATCAGCAGCCGGCTCAACATTGCCAACGCGTCGCTGACCCTGGTCGCAGAAGCCTATACCAAAGTTTGGGTGCCCTTTATGAAGGGCAAATTCATCAACGTACCCCAGGCCGGCAAAACGACCACCTTTGCCAAACTTACCGATAAAATCGGCAGCATCAAAGCGGCCAAGATCATGGCGGCGGTGGGTCTGGCGATTACGTTGGGGGTGGCCTGGGGCTATTTTATCTATGCCATTGCCAGCGGCACCGTACGCAACTCGGTCGAAATCAACTCGTTGCTCGCCTATACGATTGCGACCACGATTGTGGCCTTGCTGCTCTTTGCGATTGCACAAATCCCGATTGTCGGCCAGATCATCGCGGCCGTGCTGGCGATTATCGACGCCTTGCTCACGATCATCTGCGAGTCTGGCGTCAAACAATTGCGCGGCGTGGTAGCTGGCACACCGGGCAAGGGCAGTTGTTTCACCCTCAGCGGTGCCCTGGGCGAATTCATCGGCAAATATCTCTATTCGGCGGACACGATCATCGATTTTCAAGGGACGCTGGTGCCCGCCGCCGACCGTTTCCCCGTGATCAGGAATATTGGCTATGGTTTATGGTACCCGGAGGCGGGGCTGGTGGCCGGCAATACGCTCTACCTTCAGGCGACGGTAGGTGGAAGCTTGCCGCCCAAAGTACCCACCGACGGCAAAACCTTCTTTGGTGGCGACGCTTACGCGCCGGCACAACTGGAAAAGACGCGCGTTCAAACCACTTTGAGCAGCGTGCCAGTGACACTCACTCTCATTCCAAGGGTCTTTTATAGCGACGAGTTCAAGTTCAAGCAATTTACGCAGGTTGCCACCGTTCTGCAAGGCGATAGCGTCACCCGCACCGATCTCGACCGCATTCCACTCTATGCGGCACAACTGGAAGACCAGGTGCTGTATGGCAACGGTTTTCAATTGACGCCTGGCATCAACAACGGGGTTGGGTCGGCGCTCTACCTCAACGTGGGCATGCGCATGCCCCTGGTCGACTGTGCCTTTACCAAACTGTGCGGTCCCAGCATAGACACCAACATTTATGATGACGATGATAAGCTGAGCCCAGTCTCCTTTTCTAACCCCGTGATCACTGGCACCGTCTTCACGCTGGACATTTTGCCCGCCACGCTGGATGGTTTCTACGCCCGCAACTGGGGGCAGGCGAGCGGTGGTGTGGTCGCGTTCAATCCCGCCGCCGATTTTGACGGTGATGGTCTGCGCAACACGCTGAACGGTGGGTTGGACCCGGATGACACCAAGTTTGACACCGATGGCGATAATCTGCCCGATGCCTATGAGTTTGACTATCAAGCGCTGGGTTTTGCCCGCCGTGGTGGATCAATCAATGCCCAGAGCAAGGACACCGACGGCGATACCATCTGCGATGATGTGGAGTTGCAGCTGGGTACGCAGCCAGATAAAGCCGACACCGACGGCGACGGTCTGCCCGATGGTGATGAAGTCTACCACGCCCAATGCGCCAACCCAGCCGTTTGGAGCGGTGGTTGGATCTTCACCTACAATATTACCAACACCAGCACCGTGCGCATCAACAGCGACCCGCGCGCGGCCGACATCGACCTGGATGGCATGAGTGATAGTTTTGAACTGGCACTCCATGCCCAGAACCCTGGTCTCTATCCGTATAATCCCAACATCTTTACGCCCAGCCCGATTGCGCTCTTTACCAGCGTCAACGATGATGATAATGTGGTGGCACCGGGCGCGACGCTAGTCTACACCGCGACCGTTGCGAATTATCTGGATGCCGGCCTGTTGGGCAGCGGCAGCCTGACAACCACCTTCCCGGCCGCGCTGGGCGGCAACCAACGCCATGATGCGTTCCTGCTCAATCCGGGCGAAGCGCGGTCTTTCAATACGCCGCTCGTCGCCGGCGCGGGCTCGGTGCAGGCCGAGATCACCAATAATGTAGGCGCGCAGTTGCTCGCTACGCAGGGTGTCACGCTGATCGGCAGCGCCGCCTTCAACTACAACCAAACGTTTGTCGTTGCGATTGATGCCGATGCACCGCAATCGCAAGTGACCGGCAGTTCATACATTCAGGCCGGTGGCTTCCGCACGATCGGCGGCGTGGCCAGCGACCCCACTTCCTACATCCAGAACGTCGAAGTGCGTGTCGCCGGCCAGAACGACTTTACCCTCGCCAATGGCCGCGAAGCCTGGGCTTACACTTGGGAAGTGCCGGCCAGCGACGGCGTCTATACGATTGAAAGTCGGGCGCGCGATGCCGTCGATAACCTCGAAAACCCGCCCGCCAGCACCGTGGTACGCGTCGACGGGACGCCGCCCAGCCTAACTACAGATCAACCCAACAGTGGCTATCTGGCCACCAAGCGCAACAAAGATGGGCAATGGCTGATTGTCCTGAGTGGCAGCGTCACCGATCCGGAGATCGCCGGTGGCGCGGGCAGTGGTGTCAAAACGGTGGAAGTGTTGGTGGAGCCGCGCAGCAGCAATTGGCGCGCTGCGACCGTCAACGGCGGCACCTGGTCAATTGTCTATCCGCTTTCCCTGTTCGACGAAGCGAACGACGCCCAACTGGATGCGACCGGCCAGTACACCGTCAGCGTACGCGCCACCGACAATGTGGAAAACCGCACCGCGCCAGCCAACCATCTGCGCTACCAGGTGCGCCTGGAAACCACGCCACCCACCGCCGCCTTGCTGAGTGTTGGTGATCGCGTCACGCAGGATGGTGACACTTATCGCGTAGAGAGCACAAGCTTGATCACCCAGAATGTGGTGCTGACGGGTACGGCAACTGATCCCGGCAACTTTGCCAGCGGTGTACAAAGTTTGGAAATTGCCTTTACACCGGCGCAATTGTTAAATTCGCTGGGTGCAGCGCGCGCCCTCTACTATCTGAATGAGCCGGCGGACGAAACCATCTATGCCGACGCCGCACCCAACAGTGGCAATGGACTGTGTACGGGCCAGGCGTGCCCCACCAACCACGTCGCTGGCATCTATGGTACGGCGGCTCAATTCGCTGGCGGCGATGTGATCGCCAGCACGGTCAACATCTCGGAAACCGCCCTCAGCGTCAGCCTCTGGTTCAATACCAGTGACCCCAACAGTGGCTTCTTTGCCGCCACCGCCGACGGGGTCGACAGCAGCAACGCCGACCGATCGATCTACCTGACCAACGGCAACCTCTGCGCCTTTGTGCGCGGGGTGCAAACCGACGAAATCTGCACGGCGGGTCGCGCCTATAACGATGGCCAATGGCATCAAGCCGTGCTGGTGCTGGATGCAAATGCGCCTTTCCGGCTCTATGTCGATGGCCAAGCGGGCGCGACGGCGGGCTTGGTGCGCGCATCGACACTCACCGCCCAATCCGGGATTGCTCTGGGCCGGGGCGTCACGCCGGATGGTACCTTCAAAGATCTCAACGGCAGCTTGGATGATGTAGAAATCTACGATGCTTCGTTAAGTGCGGAAGCCGTGGCCGCCCTCTACCGCCGCTGGCAACCAGTGACGCTGGCTAGCCCCGGCGCAACGCAAACCGCGTGGAGCTACACGGTGCCGGCCGGGCTAGAAGGCATCTACCAAATTGATATGCGCAGCCAAGACGTGGTGGGCAACCGCAACGACGACAATCGTGAAGCTTGGAAACAGTGGCGTGGGATCATCGACACCCTGGCCCCGCGCGTACAATTGGCCGCCAGTTTTAGCGGCGCCAACGCAACCGCCCAAACCACCTATAACATCACAATCGAAGACTTCAGCTTGACGACAGACGGTTACGCCGGACCTTGTGCGATCGAAGCCGCCGATTATGGCTACGACGAATCGATCTTCTGGCAGACCTACAGCAGTAACACGCCTGGCCTGCGCAAACTGAGCATCAGTTGCACGGTCAACGGCTTCCCCGTCAGCGGCGAAACAGTAACCGCGGCATCGGTCACGGCCTGTGACATCTATGGCCGCTGCACGCAGCAAAGCGAAGATCGCGACGTGCTCTACTGGGCGACCACCCAGAATGCGACTGGCGTCTCGGCCATCCGCCGCGCCAACTTAAATGGTGGCTTCCAGCGCGAAGATCTGCTCGACAATCAGAATCGTATCACGGGGCTGGCGGTGGATAACGACCGCGGCCACCTGTACTGGTTGGAACGCGATACGGCCACGACCGGACGCATCCAGCGTTCGGACCTGAACGGCCAAAATGTGACGACGCTTCCGCTCAATCCAGCGCCCGTGCTCAGCCAGGTTACCTTCCCCGCCACCTTTGATCTGGTGGTGAACGCGGCGGGTGGCAAGCTCTACTGGAGCGAGGAAGATAAGATCAAGTGGGCCAACCTGGATGGTTCGGGGGCAGCGACACTCTTCACCTTGCCCACCGGACCCGACCCACGCGTCGACCGCATTGGTGGCATGGTGGTCGATGCAACGAACGGCAAGATCTACTTTGGCGCCATCGACCTGGTCGCCAACAACGGTGATGCCCTGACCGCCACCAGGGATTCGCAGATTTGGGTGATGAACGCCGACGGCTCGAATGCCAGTGTCTTGGTGAACAGCGCAGCGCTGGATAAAGTGTTCGTGGTCAGTCTGGCGCTGGCGCAGGACAAAACGCGCCTCTACTGGACGCAACGTCAATTCACGCCCAGCGAAACCAACAGTGGCAATGGCTTCTTCTCGGTGGCCGTCAGCGGCGGCGCACCCGTGCCAGTGCCTAATGTGGACGCAAGCTACGTGAGCTTTATCAGCATCTTAGAAGTGAGCCCGGGTGTAGCCGGCACCCCCAACTATGCCTACTGGTCGGTGGGCAACACCATCCAGCAGATCGACCTGGTCAATCACACGGCTGGCTACTTTGCCGTCGAACCACCGCGACATCTAATTGGCGCTTCGGCCACAGCCCGCATCCCTGGCCTGGCGACGACGGCCAGCGATCTAGAACTGCTGCCAGTTGCCAGCGCCGAGGTTGTGGCCACGGGTGGGCTGCTCAGCTATCCGGTGATCGTGCACAACAATGGTCCGGTTAATGCGAGCACAGCCAGCCTTGTCTACACTTTGCCCGCAGATACAACCTTCGTCGCCGCCGGCAGTTCGCCGGGCTGTAGCGCGAGCGGCGCGACAACCGTCACTTGTCTGATCACCCAACTGGGCGACAGCAGCGAACGCACCCTGACGATCCAAGTGCAGGTCAATGCCAGCGCCGGCAGCACCTTAAGCGCCAGCGCCAACGTGAGCAGCAGCCAGCCCGATCCCAAACCGGCGAACAATAACATTACCCTGGCCGATGTGCGCGTCTTTGCGGCACCGCCCCCCGCGCCCGCCACGGCCCGCTATCTCTACTGGGGCGATGGCAACAGTTTGCGGCGCATGCGCACCGACGGCAGCCCCGCCGAGACAGTGGTTGGCTTCCCGGCGGTGGGCAGTGAGATCATCCAGGGCGTGGCCGTCGATTCGGTCAACGGCCATGTCTACTTTGCCTCGCGACCGAATGCGCTGGCGGGCAACGGTTATATCCGCCGGGTCAACCTGGATGGCAGCGGTCTGATCACAATCTACACCGATGACACCGCCGCCTGGCCGATGCAGTTGACCCTGGACAGCGTCAACAATCAGCTTTACTTTGCGGATTACGGCGCAGCCGGTGACGACTCGATCAAACGCATGAATTTGGACGGCAGCGGTGCCACCGCTGTGATCAGCAACATCACGCGGCCCACCGCGTTGGCGGTCAATAGCCTGCGCGGCGAGATCTACTGGTCGGATTCGTCCGGTCAACTGCTGCGCGCCGATCTGAACGGCGCCAATCCCCAGGCGATCACGAGCGGCGTCTACGCCTTTGAGCTCACCGTCGATGCCTATGCCGACTTGCTCTACTTCCGCACTAAGGCCGACGCGTCGATCCGCCGCATCGGGCGCAACGGTGCCGGGTTGACCACCGTCATCTTGGGCAACGCGTTCCACGGCCCGGCGTTGGATGTCGCCAATAACAAGCTCTTCTTGATCGACGGCGCCGTGATTGGCAACGTTGCCCAAGCCGGGCTGGACGGCAGCAACCGCAGCAACATCGGCACGGCCGGCGCGCGCCCGACCTCGCCGTTAGCGCTGGCCTTTACGGATGCGGCGTTGGCCCCCACGCCGACGCCCACGATTACGCCGACACCTACCAGCACCCCAATCGGTGCGCCGCCGACCACGACACCCACGCCGCTGCCTTCACCCACCCCCGGCGGACCACCAGCCGCGGATACGATCTTCTGGTCCAACCACGGCGGCGAAATTCTGCGGGCACCCGCGACCGGCTGTCTGGATGGCACTTGTGTGCAAGCGATTGTCACCCCCAGCCCAGGTACAAGTGCCGGGGATGTTGATGTGGATTCCGTCCACGACAAAATCTACTGGGCCAACTCGCTGGAAGGCAAGATTCAGCGCGCCAATCTGGACGGCAGCAGCCCAGAGACGCTGGTCAGCAATCTAACCTATCCGCTGGGCATTGCGGTCGATCCGGCGAACGGCTACGTTTACTGGACCGATTACCTGGATTGGAAAATTCAACGCGCCAACCTGGACGGCAGCAACGTGATCACCGTGACCAGCGCGGTCAAGGAGCCGCGCTGGATCGATATCGACGAAATCAACGGCGTGGCCTACTTTGTGGAAAGCGCCGAAAATGAAGCCAGCACGCTGGAAAGCAAGATTCGCCGCCTGCTGCTCGACGGCAGCGGTATCGTACAGGATGTCTACGTCGGCTTGAACGGGATTGGCTTTAATGACTGGGAGTTCTATCCCTTCGTCGGCGGGATAGCCGTGGACGGCGAGCATGGCCGAGTCTACTGGACCGACCATCAACACGGCTTCCGTCTCAGCCGCTTGCGTTCGGTCAACATCGACGGTACGGATGTTAAAACCACGGTACGCCAAAGTTATGCCTGGAACGGCCTGGCCTATGATCGCAATGCCTTCCGCCTGACGATGGGCGCTGGCACCACGATTGACTTCAGTCCGCCCAACTCGTTGCCACCATACATGATCCAAAACTTGGCCCCGGATGGTACGCTCTCCGGCGCGGCCATTATCACGACCGTGGCCACGCTGGGCAACCAAACGATCAACGCGCCGCTGCATGTGGCGCTGCACTACCCGCCGCCGCCAGCACCAATCTGCCCCGCCGACGGCAGCGAACCGAACAATACCTTTGGCACCGCCACCACGGCAACCGTGGCGACGCCCATCAACAACCTCAACTTCGATACAGGGGTTGATGAAGACTGGTTTAGTGTTAGCCTGAGTGGCGGTCTGCGCTATGCCATCGCGGCGCAAGCGGCCGGCAGCGACGCCGACACCATTCTCGATCTATACGCGGCGGATGGCGTCACCCTGCTGGCAAGCAATGATGACCAGGCCAGCGGCCAAACCGACAGCGAGATCCGCTTTGACGCTCCGCTGGACGGCGTCTTCTACGCCCGCGTCACCTATCGCCCCGGCGCCGATGCAGAAGCCTGCAACACCGGCTACAGCTTCAACGTGAGGTTGGTGGAAGCCGATGTGCTCGACCGGTTGCCGGGCATTGCGCCCTCCAGCTACACCCCGCCCGTGCTGGGCAGCGCGGTCCTGACACCCACCGATGGTGCCAGCCTCAACAGCCTGGCGGCCACCACGGTACAAGGTGCTGCCTATGCGAACAGTGACATTGCCACGCTCAACGTCACACGCAACGGCGCCGCCTTCTACAACGAAACACCCGGCGCAGCCATCACGCAGACCACCTGGTCGCAAGCATGGACGCCAGCCGCTGAAGGGGTTTACACCTTTGAATCTGTCGTGACCGACAGCAGTAGCCGGGTGCAAACCCTTACCCAACCAGTCAAAGTCTTTGTTGATTTGGCTGCGCCACAGGTAACGTTGGATCGCACGACCTTGACGAGCACCCATCTTGTCACCGGCAGCATTCAATTGCAGCTGAGTGGCACGGCCAATGACAGCCTGGGTGTGGGTCTGGTTGAGGTCAATGTTGACAACACGGGTTGGCAGCCGGCCGAATTTGGCAACGGACGCTGGCAGATTGGCGTGCTCTTCGCTGGCACGAATGGCGAGTCACATCCTGTCCAGGTGCGCGTCACCGATCTGGCTGGCAAGACAACCATGATCGATGCCACCGTGACGACAGATGCACAGGCACCGCTCTTTGACCGCAACGCGATTGTCGTGACACTCAACGGTGCGCCGATCTCAACGACGAGAACCATCAGCCAGGCCAACCCGACGCTGACGATTGATTTCCCGCCCGCCACGGATGACGATTCAGGCGCGGCCAATCTGGGCGCGCGGCAAGTCGCCGCACTGGGCACCGTGGTTGGCTACTATGTCGGCTGGACTACCAGCCCCACCCCCACGCTGAGCAGCCTGACTTTTTATGCTACACCCGGCGCGCATCCGCAAACGCTGGCCGATAATCAAATTGTCTATGGCCACGTGGTGGCGGTGGACAGCTTGGGTAATGCGCGTGCGGAACGCTTTGGGCCGCTCTCAATCGACGGGCCAACCACGCCGGATCAGATCGATGATCTGCGCGAGTTGGGTTGGCAGCAGACGGGTGGCTCGCAAGTGAGCGCCGATCGCGAGATCAGCAAGGGCGCGTTCAGCGGCACCGGGCTGGGTGTTGTGCAAAAATTCTACCTCAGTTGGAATGACCATAACCTGCGCATGAGCTGGACGGGTGCCAACTGGGACAACGATGGCGATCTCTTCGTCTATCTAGACACGAACAGTGGGGGGGCGACGCAACTCTACAACCCCTATCCAGCCACGCCAGGTGCGAACATCGCCCTGCCAAGCGGCATGAACGCTGGCTTCCTGATCTGGGTGCAGGACAGTAACACGGCGACGCTGTTGCAGGCCAATGGCAACAACTGGACACCCGTTGCCAACCTGGACAGCACACGCTACCGCGTTGGCAGTGTGGATGGCTCACCCACTACCGATCTCTTGCTACCCTTCAGTTTGCTGGGCATCGACAACAATACGGCACTGGGCGTATTGGCCGTAGCCAGTGAAGACGCTGGCCTACGCCTCTGGGCCAGCGCGCCGGATAAGAATCCGCTTAATAGTACACGCGTGATCAACCCGCAGGCGATTGGTCGCACGCTGGATACCTTCGCTTTGACGCTCTACCACCGCTGGCCGAATCTGGCTTTGGGTCAGACGCCCAATGCCGCGCCCGGAGGGCACCCGTTCGCCGACAGTGATTTGGTCGTAACGGTGGAAAGTCTGTGGCCGAGCAACGGCGCCGGCTTCCTGGCCAGCGATCTGCTTGATCTGCTGCGCTTCAACACGCCACTGGACGGCAACGGTGACGGCGTCGTCGATGTGGCGCTGTCTGGTTCCGCCAACCCGCAGCCAGTAGGCAATGGGCTGACCATCCAATATCGCATTCATTATGCGAACAACGGGCCAGCCGTGGCGCCGAATGTCACGATCAACCTGACGGGCAGCGGTGCGCTCAATCTGGCCAGCGGCAACGTGATCAACCTGGGCGATGTCGCAGGGGGCAGTTCCGGTGTGGTGACGGTGACTGCCAATATCGGCGCTGGCGCTTTCGCCGAGTTGCTGGCGACCGTGGCCGATGGTCCGCACGGCACCTATGACTTCTGGCAATATCACCATCCCGCCGACAGCGCGGCCCCGACCAACGTCGAAATCGCGACGAGTAGTTTTGCCCAGCCGGGCGCGCAACTGGTGGTGGGTACGGTCACGGATGCTTCCGCCGTGCCCAGCATCGAGCTACAAATCCGCTTCCTGCCCGGTGGCGCGACCAACACGATCAACTGCACTGACTTGACGCCCGATGATGGGCTGTGGTCATGCGGTTGGGATGCGGGTTCGTTGGCCGGTGTCGATAGTGTTGAGCTCCAGGCGCGCGCCACCGATCGCTTCGGCAATGTGAGCGCCTTCTCGCCGCCGCTTGTGCTCGCCGTTGATCTGACCGCGCCCCAGGTCACGCTCTCGGCAGCAACCGAAGCGGCGCTGGCCGACGGTTATATCAATGCCGGCGAGGCTGACTTCACGGGCGAAGTCGTGGACAACCGCGTGGCCCAAGGAGTTACGGTTTGCAATCCCATCACAGATGTGGGTCTGCCAGCCTGCGCACGGGGCAACGCCTTACCTGGCAATCAGTCAACTGGCACCTGGTCGTTAACGCTAGAGACGTTTGATGAAGACGCCGAAACGATCAGTCTCGGCTTCGCTGGTGTGGATGGTGCGGGCAATGTCTCCGTGCCCTTCACGCGCACCTTCCGCGTCGATGTCGTCGCGCCGGTGATCACCGGTACACAAACCAGCGAAACTGACAGCGTGCTGCGTGGCCTGGTACGCGACGGTGACGCCGTGGCCGCCGTTACGGTCCGGATTAACCCACCCACGGGCTTGACGTTCTGGGAGCCAGCCACCCTGGTCGGCGAAAGCTGGGCCTATACGCCAACCTTTGGCACGACTGGCGTCTATAGCCTGATCATCGAAGCCAAGGACATGGCCGGCAACGTCAGCGCGATTGGCCCCTTCACACGCAACGTTCTGACACCCACACTAACCGGCACGATTCAACTGGTCAAGAGCACAGTCAATGGCGACGGTCTGTTTGCCTTCACCAGCCCCGCCCCAGACTTGGATGCCATCACGATCAATACCACCAGTGGCACAGGAAGTAGCCCGGTCTTGACCAAGCCCGTTGGTGTGTATACCGTCAGTGAGGATGTCCAAGTCAACTGGAACCTCACCAACCTGACGTGCAGTGGCGACACCGACAACGGCTCGCTGATCGACCTCGCTAACCGCCAGGTGACCATCGACCTGGACAGCGGCGAGGCCATCGTCTGCACCTTCACCAACACGCTGGCGACGGGCAATCAAGCGCCGCTGGCGGTGGACGACGGCCTGCCCACCACGAGCGAAATTGTGGCGCAGGGCCGCATCACGCTGACGATGCTGCTTGATAATGACAGCGACCCGGACGACACCACACCCGCCGACGGCAATTGCACCGGTTGCACCATCATCGCCGCGAGCCAAGGCAGCCAAGGCACAGTGACGTTGGCTGGGGCGAACGTGACTTACGTGGCCACCAATCCCACCTTCCGCGGCACGGATACCTTCACCTACACCCTATCCGACAACGACCCGCGCGGTGCCCTGACGGACACGGCGCAGGTGGCGGTGACGGTGCAAGCCGACGCCACCCCCGGCGACTGCAACGCCGACGGCGTCATCAATGCCGGTGACCTGACCGCCCTCGGTCTGGAGATCTTCGATGGCGATGGCAACCGCTGGTACGATGCCGACGGTGGCAACGTGGCCTTCAGTGGCTATGGCTGCGACGCCAATGCCGATGCCGTGATCGATGCCGGTGACCTCACCTGCACCGCCCGCCGCATCTTCGACACCGCCTTTGTCTGCGGCGGCGTCACCGCCGCCCAAGCCAGCCCCGCCACCCTGGCCGTGGCCGCTGACTTGCACGCCCAACCGGGCGAAACCGTGGACGTACCCATCGTGCTGGGCACAGGGGATCATGCGGTGGCGGCCGCCGCCTTCAGTCTGCACTGGGATGCGGCACAACTACACCTGGATGCGAGCGATGCCAACGCCGATGGCCGGCCCGATGCCGTCACACTTCATCTACCCGACGGGCTGTTGGCTACCGCCACCTATCACGCCGCGGCTAGCCGGCTCGACGTGGTGGTGTTCGGCATCGCCCCGCCCTTCGTGCTGCTGGACGATGGCCCGCTGGCCACCATCCGCCTGACCGTGTTAGCCGAGAGCACCGTGGCCAGCACTGCCCTCAGCCTCAGCACTGCGTCGCTGGGCAGTGACGCGGGCCAGTCGATCCCGCTGACAGTGATCGATGGCACCGTCCCGTTGCCCACCCAGACC
>JBBRVA010000051.1:0-16953 GCA_038247295.1 Caldilineales bacterium
TCAGTAGTGAATCAGTTGGACAGTGATACAGTACAAACACTGTTCTACTGTCCTACTGATTCACTGTCTTACTTACGCCCAAGTGTACTAGGATGCTCGAACGGCCCGGCGCGACCAGCCAGCCGCTCCCGCCAGAGCAGACCATTGCCGATGTCTTTGCCGAAGAGGGCGGGTCGCTGCTGTTGCTGGGCGAGCCTGGCTCTGGCAAGACCACGATCTTGCTGGAACTGGCGCGGGCGCTGCTAGCCCGCAGCGAACGTGATCCTGGCCTGCCGATTCCAGTAGTCTTCAACCTTTCCTCATGGGTTGAGCCACAAGCCACGATCATCGACTGGTTGGCGGACGAATTGAGCGCCAAGTATCAGATCCCCAAAAAGATTGGCCGCGCCTGGCTGGGGGAGAGCCGTCTGCTCCCGCTGCTTGATGGGCTGGACGAGTTGCTGCCTGACCGGCGGGCAGCCTGCGTTCAGGCCATCAACGCTTTCACTCAGGCGGCTGGGCTGACGGGCGTTGTCGTCTGCTGTCGGTTGCGCGAATACATCGACCTGCCCGTACGTCTGATGCTCAACGCGGCGATACGCCTGCAACCACTGACCGACGAGCAGGTGATGACCTACCTGGCCGCGGCGGGTGACCGGTTGGCTGCCTTGCAAACGGCGCTGCAGCGCGACTCGGCCATGCGCATCGACGCCCGTTCGCCGCTAATGCTCAACCTGATGGTGCGCGCCTATCAAGATTTGACCGTGGCCGAGGTAATGAGCGAAGGGGATCGAAACCACGGCCCTGCGGCACAAACAGTTGATGGAAGCCTATGTCGAGCGCATGTTCCGGCGTGTTGGGCAAAGGGGAATGGTATGAATTTACGCCCAGGACCTGTTACCAAACCCTATAGCGAAGCCCAGACCCGGCATTGGCTGGCGTTTCTGGCACGCAACATGCAGCGGCACGGGCAGACTATCTTTCTAATTGAACAGATCCAGCCGAGTTGGCTAGAGAGACGTTGGCAACGGTGGATCTACATTCTGGTCTCCCGCCTACTGTGGGGCTTCATGGCTGGCGTAATTTCCTGGCTAATTTTCGGGCTGCTTGCCTATTTCTTCGGTTATGGTTGGTTTGAAGGACTGCATGTCGGGCTGTATAGAACGCTGAGTAACGGACTGGTTATCTGGCTGAGCCTTGGGCTGGGTTTCGGGCTGATTGGTGGTTTCAGTCCCGGCGTCCGAGAAATGAAAACCCGGCCCAATGAGGGCTTCCGGCTGTCCATTCGCAACGGGCTGGTGATGGGAAGCGTAGCCGGATTGATTATGGGCTTACTTTTTAAGCTATTGACAGGGGAGGGACTAGTCTACGGTGTCTTTAGTGGAGTCTGTACCGGCCTCTGGCGCGGCGGCTTTGATTTGCTCCAACACGGCATCCTGCGGATCCTCTTCTACTTTCGCGGCGATGCGCCCCTGAACTACGCCTGCTTCCTCGACTACGCGGCCGAGGAACTCAACTTTCTGCAAAAGGTGGGCGGCGGCTACGTCTTCATCCACCGTTACTTGCTGGAACACTTTGCGGCGATGGAAGAAGCGGTGGAGACTGGTCAACCCAGGACACCTACGAACACATCTGCCGCTGGTCTATCGGCTAGTGACGTGGTCTAACGGGCTGCTGGATCAACCGATCAGCAACAATTCAATCAGCAAGCGCTTCAACCACAATGGAAAGCAGGTGTGCTATAATTCGTTTGGCGTTGCCATTGGTAGGCATGGTGAAAGGGACGGAGAACGATGAACCCACGCATAACTGAAAAGCCAGCACGTACAACCGATCGGAGCCGAAACAAGCAGCCGGTTACATCCGTCAACGGTGTGACACCAATGCTCGAAAATGGCGACCGCCTCAGCCGCACCGAGTTCGAGCGGCGCTATGCTGCGCATCCAGAAATTCTAAAAGCCGAATTAATCGAAGGAGTTGTCTACATGGCATCGCCCGTTCGTGTCCGCCGTCATGGCGTTCCGCATAGCGATATTATTGGTTGGTTAAGCACCTATCGCGCCGCCACACCAAGCGTCAATCAGACGGACAATTCCACCTTGCGGCTTGACCTCGACAACGAGCCGCAGCCCGATGTCTCGGTATGGATTGAAGGGGGCAATGCCTTTGTCGATGAAGATGATTATCTGCAAGGCGCGCCAGAATTGCTGGTCGAGGTGGCCGGTAGCAGCGCGGCGATTGATCTGAACCAGAAATTGCAGGCGTATCGCCGCAATGGCATTACGGAATATCTGGTTTTACTAACCCACGAGCAAGAAGTCCGTTGGTTTTCCTTCACGGATGGTGAAACCGTCCAGCTTCAACCAGATGGGGATGGCGTGCTGCGCAGCCGCGCCTTTCCCGGCCTGCACCTCCAGCCAACCAGCTTCTGGCAGGGCGATCTGGCGGGTGTACTCGCTGTGCTGCGCAGCGGATTGGCAACGCCGGAACATGCTGCGTTTGTCGCACGCCTGCGCACCAACAACGCCAATCCGTAGGCATGACGCGTACTACCGATTTCTATCTTTCCAAGCTCCGTCCATCAGAAGTCTAAAGAGATTCGGTGTACCGCGAATGTGAGGTACAATTGTCATAACAAGGGAAATTCCAGAAGTGGCGCTCATGTCCATTTTGGGGCTGGAGGAGAAGCAATGAACACGATGCCAGACATCACCCTGGAACAACCAGGGATTATCACGGTATCAGAAGCTTTGCGCAAACAACTGGGGTTGATGCCGGGTATGTCCCTGGTTGTGGAAGCTACAAACGGTGGCGTTCTTCTGCGCGTCAAGGAGAGAGCCGCTCACCTAGTGTACGAAAATAATGTGTTGGTATTCACCGGCGAGTTAATCGATAAAGAGACGGATTTCGTTCAAGAAGATCGTGAACAGCGCATGTTGGCGTTGATCCAGTAGGATGAGACTTCTCTTTGATACCTCGACGCTGGTTGCCACTCTCGGTCACAACTCATCCTAATTTTTGGTGCTCTGTCAATGACTTCCATCCGCGATCTAATCCGTATCTACAACCTTGATCCCAAAAAGTCGCTCGGTCAAAACTTTCTGGTCGACGAACACCACTTGGACCGCGTCGTCGCCGCGGCCGACCTGACCGCGGATGACACTGTGCTCGAAATCGGCCCTGGCCTGGGCGCACTCACGCGGCGACTGGCGGCCAAGGCGGGGCGCGTGATCGCGGTGGAATTGGACGACCGTCTGATCACCATCCTGCGCGCCCAATTCGCCACCCAGTCGCACGTCTCGATTGTCCACGGCGACATGCTTAAATTGAACCCGGTCGATCTGCTCGCCGAAGCCGTGCTCGTCAATCGCGCCCAAGGGGCACCCGCGAAAATCGTAAATCCCAGCACCTACAAAGTCGTCGCCAACCTGCCCTACTACATCACCAGCGCCGTGATCCGCCACCTGCTCGAAGCCAGTGTACCGCCCAGCTTGGCAGTGCTGATGGTGCAAAAAGAGGTAGCGGAACGCATCTGCGCCGCGCCGGGCGATATGTCTATATTGGCGGTGAGTGTGCAATTTTATGCGCAACCCCAAATTGTGCATCAGGTACCGGCCACGGCTTTCTATCCGCGGCCCAAGGTAGATAGCGCAGTGCTGCGCCTGGAGGTTTTCCCCCAGCCGGTCGTGACGGCAGTTGCGCCAGAGATATTCTTCCGCGTTGTACGGGCCGGTTTTAGCCAGAAGCGCAAACAGTTGCTTAACACAATCAGCGCCGGCTTACACCTGTCCAAAGACGAAGCAACCGCGGCCCTTGATCGCGCCGGGATCGACCCAAAACGTCGTGCCGAGACGCTTTCGTTGGCAGAGTGGGGCCAACTCTGCATGGCGCTTGAAACGACTACAAATCCCGCGTAATCTACACATAACTGCGGCTTGGTAGAATAAAATCGCTGGATTCTCTTTCTGTTACCCATTCTCAACGAAGGATTCTTCAATGCAAGGCGAACTCAAGGATAACGTTGCGGCGTCAACGGCCGCGCCTGTTGGGCGCGGCCGATTACAGGGCAAAGTAGCGATTATTACCGGCTCGGCGCGTGGGATTGGCGCCACGACGGCGATCACCTTTGCCCGCGAGGGCGCCTGCGTGGTGATCTGTGATGTGATCGAAACACAAGGCATACAAACGGCGGCGGAAATCAATACTGCATATGCCAAAGAGACACCGATCGCCTTTTTCTGTTCGGTCAATGTGGCCGAAATGGCGAGCGCACTCCAGTTGGTCGAACGCACCGTTGCCGAATTTGGCCGACTCGACATCCTGGTCAACAATGCGGGCATTACGCGCGACGCCCAATTGAAAAAGATGACCGAAGCCGAGTTCGATCTGGTGATCGATGTTAACCTAAAAGGCGTCTTTAACTGTGGGCAGGCGGCCGCGCAACAGATGTTGGCCCAGGGCGACGGGGGCGTGATTCTCAACGCCGCCAGTGTGGTTGGCCTGGATGGCAACTTTGGCCAAACTAATTATGCCGCCACCAAAGCCGGGGTCATCGGCATGACGAAGGTCTGGGCGCGCGAATTGGGACCGAAAGGCATCCGCGTCAATGCGCTGGCGCCTGGCTTTATCGAGACGCCGATGACGGCCCAAATGCCAGATAAAATCTACGCGTCAATGGTCGAAAAGACGCCCCTGCGCCGCGCCGGCCAACCCCAGGATGTAGCCAATGCCTATCTCTGGCTGGCCAGCGACGAAGCCAGCTTTATCAACGGGGTTACCTTGCGCGTGGATGGCGGCATCGTCATCGGCACCTAGCTGTACCCCGATTTGAAAAATCGGGTACAGCCTACATCACGGGTTGGAAACCCGTGTACACCGATTTAAAAAATCGGCATATAGGAACGCTATACGCAAAAAGATTAGACGGTTTGGGATCAACGTACGGTAGACGTTAGTAGCTTCATCTGGTATAAGTAAGTCAAAGCGTTAATCCACCCTCCACCCACACTCTCTGGCGCGTATGGCTTCCAATCGATCGTATCGTTTTCTCCTGCTCACGGTCACGGCCGTGGGCTTCCTGTTCGTGGTCTTCATCTTTTCTGCCACCCTCTTTGCTGCCACACCGGGATTGGTCATTCCTGCGGCTACAAACTTCGCTAACACTACCCCTTTCACAGATACACCTAGCGTACAAGTCTATCTGCCTTGGGTGGCTGGTCCGCCACCATCCCAGCTTTTGATTGCAGCCGCGCACATCGACAGCGCCATCAGCGGTGAGCCCGACGAAGCAATTTTATTATGGAATATTGGCGAGGGTGTGCAAGCTTTGGCTGGCTGGCAACTGCGCACAGCCTCGCGCACCACTACCTTTCCGATCACGAGTACATTGCAAGTGAAGCCTGGTCAACGGCTGTGGTGTGCTGCACAGGCAACGGCCTTTCGCAGCAGTTTTGGCGAAAATCCGGCCTGCGAATGGGATGGTGACACTGATCCAACTGTGCTCAATCTGGATGTTAAGCTAACCCTGGCCAACGGTGGCGGCCACATTCAGCTGTTAAATTCAGATGGGCAACTGGTGGACACGTTGCTGTATGGCGACGAGCAACAGCCTGTACTTGGCTGGACAGGAGCAGCGGCGCAACTCTACACCCGTGGTGTTTTAGCGGCAAGCGGTCAAATCTGGCAGCGCAAATTAAACGCAAACACAGGCCAGCCCGGCGATACTGACCATGCGAGTGATTGGAACGGTGATCTGTCCGATCTGGACTGGGGCCGGCGTGTGCGTATGCCTGGGTGGCAAGGATGGGGCAGCAACGATCTGGCCTGGCCGGCCACGGGTACGGCCGACAGCGCCGTGACGGTTGCCGTTGGACCAGAAGGACTGTACCAACCGCTGGCTGCCGTGCTTACCGCGGCCACCCACTCGATTGATCTGAGCATCTACACGTTAGAACACCGCGAGATGGCGCAAATTTTGGCCGCGACCGCGCAACGTGGGGTGCAGGTGCGCATCCTGCTGGAGGGCAGCCCACCCGGTGGCATCTCTGATTTGCAAAAGTGGTGCGTCGCCGAGATTGCCGCGGCTGGTGGCCAGATCCGCTATCTGGCGCCATTGGATGACGCGCCAACGGGCTATCGCACGCGCTACCGCTTTAGTCATGCTAAATATGGCGTGATCGATGGTGGATTAGCGCTCAATGGGACAGAAAATTTTAATTATGACGCGATGCCCACCGCCGTCCAGGGGCGCGTGGGTGGACGACGCGGTTTCTATTTGATTACGACCGCGCCGCCGGTGGTGGCTACCTTGCGCCAACTCTTTGCTATCGACTGGGCGCCCGATCGTTTTCTGGACTTACACCCGTTTGAGCTGGCACACGCCAAATATGGCGGTCCACCAGTCGACTTCGTCTTTCCCGAACTGAACGAGTACGACGTACGCGAATCGCCGTTCCGTGCGCCTGCCACCTTTAGCGGCTTGGCCCAATTTGTCGTGATCAGCGCGCCCGAGAATGCGATCCGCCCAGATGCGGGGTTAAATGCGCTGATTCGGCGCGCAGGGGCCGGGGATGAAATCATCCTTGAGCAACTCTACGAAAACAAGAATTGGGGCAAAACGACCAGCAATCCGATTGCGGATCCCAACCCGCGCTTGCTGGCGTTGATCGAAGCGGCGCGCCGGGGGGTGCGGGTGCGGCTGCTGTTGGATAGCTTTTTCGATGAGCCCGACGCCTTGCGCAGCAACCGCGCGACCGTTGACTATATCCACACCCTGGCCACCAGTGAAGGACTAGATCTAGAAGCGCGCCTGGGTAATCCGACGCTGGGCGGCATCCATGCCAAGATCGTCCTGGTGCGGCTGGGTGCAGAACGGTGGTCGGCCGTGGGCAGCCTGAATGGCGGCGAGATCAGCCACAAACTGAACCGCGAGGTGATGGTGATGACCGACCTGGCTGGTGTATATGAGCGGTTGAAGGAAGTTTTTACGTGGGATTGGGCACAGACGCAGTAGGCATGTTGAGAGGAAAGTTGGTTGGCGGAACCGATCATCGGCGCGCACCGTAGCGCGCCGATGGAGTTGATCTGCATACCAGCCAATGCCATTGGCGCCGCGCGCGTCAAAACGTGGCACATAAGGTTTGATGTCCAGCACGGGCGTGCCGTCAATCAAATCTAGCCCAGCGACATGCAATACGCAACCTTCCACCTGCAATAACTTTACAATCGATAGACTGATTGGATTCGGCCGCTTGGGTGAGCGTGTTGCAAAGACCCCATGTGGTTGGTCGTCTAGAAACGGCGTCACCACCAGCGCCCGGCCCACAGCCCGATGCAAATGGCAAAGCAGGAAGAGATACGAAAATGGTTCGATATCTTGCAACCCGGGTGCATAGGCTGGTTCGAGTTCGACGGTGCCGATCACATCTTCCGCTACAGTTGATTGGATCGGCATGCCCAATTCTTCACGAAAAGGCGAGTGGACAACCCCGATCGGGGTGTACTGGATCGTATCCATGCGCCTAATCGTCCATTGCGACCATGATTTCGGTCGCCTTGATGATCGCCTTCACGGCTTTGCCTGGCTTGAGGTCCAGGCTATGCACCGAATCCAAGGTAATTACAGAAACAAGCTCCTCCCCACTGCCAATTTTGATCACCACCTCGGCGGTGACAATCCCCTCTTTGACACTGCTGACCGTACCGGCCAACTGATTCCGTGCGCTAATTTTCATGGTCTACTTGGCCTCAATACTTACCAAACCTTTGACCCAATAGCGCGGCATCAGGGTGGGGATGATGTTGCGCAACGCTCGCCTTCGTCGATGACGATCAGGGCAGCGGGGTCGGCGTTGATTTCTGCGAGCGTCACTTCCTGGCTGTAGCCGTCGCCACCCGTAAAGACGAGGGCCGTGGCTTCCGGTTGCAGCCCTACTGTTGTCAAGAGTGTGCTCAGTAATACACCCGTATATTCCTGCTCTACGCCGTCACGGTCGGTGGCTTTGATCGTCGTCTGCTCTAGGGCGCGCAGATCATCGGCACTAAAGGACGCCAGATTGTCCACCAATCCGCTCACCGCGACGGGTGCTGCTCCCGGTGCGGCACCACTCGCATCCCCGGTCGTGGGGATAAAGCCATATTTTACGAGCACTTGTTGCCCTTCAGGGGCGAGTACATAATCCATCAATTGTTGGGCCAGTTCCGGGTTCGGGCTGTCACTCAGTGTGGCGATGGGATAGCTAGCAACGGTATTGAGGTTGTCGGGAATCTCGATTTGTGCGACCTCCCCCTCCGCATTTGCTGCGACATCAGAAGTATAGACGATACCGGCATCCGCTTCGCCCAGGGTCACTTTCGCCAACACGGCGCGCACATTTTCTTCATAAGAAACCACGTTGGCAATCACAGCATCTTTGTAGCCGGCGCCCAAACTACCATCTGCCTCGGCCTTGTCGAGAAAATCAAGCGAGTACTGACCCACCGGCACCTCTTTGGCGGCAAAGACGAGTTTTAAGCCTGGCGTTGTTAAGTCTTGTAGCCCCGTCAGCCCCGCCGGGTTGTCACTGGGCGTGACGACCACGAGCCGATTGCGTACAAACGTACGTGGCGTACCCGTTATAATGCGGCCGGACTCGATGACGACATTCATCTGGGTTTTATTGGCCGAAGCAAAGACATCCGCCGGCGCGCCCTCGGTGATCTGCGTGGCTAGTTGATTGGAACCGGCGAAGTTGAAAACTACCTCCGTGCCGGGATGGGCCGCGGCGAAATTCTCACCGATTTCGCCAAAAGCATCGGTCAACGATGCTGCGGCAAAGACGTTGAGGGTGATAGTGTCTGTACTCACGGCACCTGCGGCGGGTGCCGCAATCGGCGTGCAGCCCAGGACCATCAGGCTCACGGCGAACGACAGCAGCAGGATGTGGAATAGCCGGCGCATAGGATTCCTTTCTGTGGACAATGGATGGGTGATTGGTTTTTAGATGAGCAATTTATATGATTCGGTGGGTGTGCGCAGTGCCTGTTGGCACGTTGTCAACCAGGCCAAAAAAGATTCGACTTGGTTGCGCCGAAACTGTTGGACGGCATAGGCAAAAAAGTCGGGGTCCAGCTTTGCTGCGGATTGGTCTTGCAACTCGTCGAGCCACTGTTGGCAAGCCGTTGTCTGTCGCTCCAGCAGTTGGAGAACCGTGGCTGGGGCTTGGCGGTGGGCGAAATATAGCTTGGCCAGAAACTCGATCCGCATCTGGCGGCCATGTGTAACGGGTGTCGTCAACCACGCTTGAAAGGCCGCGTGCCCAGTTTCGGTGAGCGAGTAAATTTTGCGCGGCGGGCGCGCTTCCTGTGGCTGAAGCGTGGCCGCCAGATAATTTTCCTCTTCCAGCTTTATGAGCAAGGCGTAGAGCTGGCTTTGTTTCAACCGCCAGACTTGCCATAACCCGCTGGGGGCAGAAAGCCGCTGGTAGATTTCATAGCCATGCACAGGGCGTTCATAAACAAACCCCAGCAGCGTATGTTCAATTGTGAGGGTGGTAGCGGCAGGTGTTCTCATGGTCTAAGCCATTTAGCTCAAAGATTCGTATAGCACAAAAGAAACTACTAATTGAATAATTACTCAAAATTTGAATATGAGTATAAATTATGTCTCTCTTGCTTGTCAAATGGGATCGAGACAAAATGGGGTGGCTCAAAGATATTGTTACTGTGTAAACCGGATTCTATTGACAATCTATTATTCACTAATTGAGTAAGAATATTATAATAGACATAGCTTATCGGGGGCGTGGGCTGGATCCGCACTAAGGCGCAACCGGTGCGCGCATGAAGCTTTGTTTTACTCTGGCCGCCAAACAAAAGAAGGAACGATGAACCATGAATTTACCGCCTGGTGCCTATATCAGCGTACCCTATTCGGCGCTACAACCTTTTATCGCGCAGATTGGTCAAACGGTGGGTTTACCTGCCGAAAAGGCTGAATTATTGGCGGAAATGCTCACGGCGAATGATCTGCGCGGTGTGAGCAGCCACGGCACCACGCAAATGGCAACCTATGCGCGCCTGCTGCGTGATGGCATCCTCAACCATCAACCCGACGTGCATGTCGTCAAGGAGACGCCAGTCAGCGTCCTGATCGATGGTGACGGTGGTCTGGGCTATTTTCCGGCTTACATGGCGACGCAAATCTTGATTGAAAAGGCTAAAACCCAAGGCATTGCGGTGGCGCTCACGCGTAATCACGGCCATTTTGGCGCGGCCGGCCTCTATTCTCGGCTCACCTTGCCCCATGATCTGCTCTGTTTTGTCACCTCCGGCCATCAACTAGAACTGCAACCCGACCAGCATATCCTGAGCGCGGCGGGTGGTTCACCGATGTCCTTTAGCGCACCAGCTGGTGAGGAGGAGTCACTAGTGCTAGATTTTGGCGCCATTCATGATCTATACGCCACGTCACCGCATCGCGATGAAATTATCCGGTTGGCCCCCGGCAGCGTTTTCAGGGCCATCGGCATGGGTGCGATCTGTCAATCGTGGGGCGGCTTCCTAGCCGGCGTGCCGCTTGATCCAGCACGGGCCACGCGCACTTGGGCCGGGGCCAATCAAGGTTCGCTCGTTATGGCCTTTCGCATTGATCTCTTTCTCGATGCCCAACAATTTAAGCGTGAAATGGACGAATATGTGCGCGCCGTCAAAAAATTGCAGCCTTTGGCTGGCTTTGACGAAAGTTTTCTGCCGGGTGGTGTGGAGGCAATGCGCGCCCGGACGTATCGCACAGAAGGCATTCCGGTTGGCCCTGAACACCAGAAACGGCTGGAACAAGTGGCCGAGGCGTTAGGGCTGCGCGTGCCGTGGTAATCGCATCAACCTCAAATGGCGTCAGTAGGTGCTCGCGCAACGAGGAAAGGGTTATCATCAAAACATGGAATTAAGTTTTATGTAGGATTGGGGGCAGACACAGGCGGCATGTTTGTTGGCGCTTATGGAACTGCTGCGCCGCAAACATCAGGATAAGCCTGATACGCACACCAGATTGGCTTGGGTGTCACTTTGTCGCCGCGGTAGAGGCCGAACCACCAATCGCTGTGACCACTACTATCCGGAATATGGCAAGGATCAGCAATGCCCACGTCCATATATTGATACCAGATCACCTTGGCAATTGCCGGTCGATCCGGTTGGCCCCAGAGGGTTACCTCGTGAAACAAAATGTCGAAGATCGCTTTCAAATAGGCCGCTTGTTGCGTTTCCTCGACTAGGATTGCATTCAAACAGACAGGGTGGTTATCGCTTGCTTGGGCGCTGTTCAAGCCAACTTCGGTTATCCAAATTTGTTTGTCGCCGTCGCCATGCTCGGCCATCGTTTGTAAAAACTTATCCACAATTGTGACATAGCCCAACGATCGGTCGGCATACATGTAAATCCTCGGATCAGGCCCTTCCTGTTTGCGCGGATAGGGATGAACGGCCAGGTAATCAAACGGGCGCGCGCCGCCCAGTGTTTGATCCAATTCGGCATAAAGGGCGCGCAAATACTCATTTGAATCTTGCCAGGCACTGGCCAGCCCACCCAGAATAATCTGCGCATGCGGATTGGCACGTTTGATCGCCTGATAGCTGGCGTTGAGCAACGGCGCGTAGCGCGCAGGGGACAGAAATGCGCCTTCCACCAGGTTAGCCTCATTCCATACTTCCCAGTGACTAACGCGGTTGGTAAAATAGCCGGCCAGGAAGCGAGCATTATCGACAAATTCGGCTTGATACGCGCTGGCGGTCGCGGCGTCTGGACTACCAAAATCCTGGCGCGCCAACATTTCCTGGTTAAGCAGCCCTAATACACTGATCCCTTGTGCGCACAGCGTGTCGATCATGCGATCATAGTCACGCAGATTGATTGTACCGCCCATCTCCTTAAAACCCAGCCGCACCCAGTTTACTCCGGCGGCCCGGAGTCGCTCCACCACCGTAACATCTTCGGCACGCACCATGGGCCGGATGCTCACCGCTGTGGGATCGTAAGGGGCCAACACAATCCCTTTATTACCAGGGTCCAGATTCCCGCAAATCACATCGGGCAATTGATAGCGCCAGACCTGAACCCCATCCAGCCAGACGCCTTCATCGAAAGCACTCGCATGGTTTATGGCGAAGGTCCAGGCCAGCCAGACATTGGCCTGACCCGCTACCCCTTGCACAATAACCTGTTGCTCTAACCATTGTTCACCACTGCCCAGTGCAGTCACCCCCTGAAAATGCTTGCCATCCAGCGCCACGCCGAAAAACAGTTCAGCGTGGCTGTCGCTGCGACTCAGTTGGTAGCGATAGTCCACCATAAATTTATCGGCGCGACGCAAGTCAAAAGGGCCACAGACAAACCAGCTCTGCAACCCATCGGTAGCAAGTTTCGCGGTCGAATCGGTTTCGGTGAAATTAATACAATCAGCCTGGGCGACAGAGCCGTGAGGAAAGAGTTCGGCGACGGGCGCTTCGAACAGAAGTTGCCATTGGTCGATAAAGCCGCTCGGCGGGGTGGCGCCGCTCGGCGGGACGGGCGCGAGGACAGCGGGCAAAGGGCCGGCGTAACCGCGTGCCGCAGCTTTGAGCTGAATCGTTTGCGTTGGGGGGCTGCCATCTGTTAGCTGATCCCCAACCACAGATGGGGAAATAAGCTGAAAATCGGGTAACGTCTTGCCTTTGTGAACCGTCAACGTAGCCAGCAGTTGGCGCGCTGCAGCAACAGGCACAGGATCGGTTTCCATCGCTTCTGGCTCTTGGTCGGCGGCCTGGACAGATGGTGCGTACCAGATAAAACTCAACCCCACCCCCGCCAGCATCAGCAGAGTGATGATCAGGCTGCGGTGGATGTGGGCGCGAATGGGTGAGCACATCAAAATGCGCCGATCATTGATTCGCATCGCGCGCCTGCGTCATCCGGTGCGCCAGCAAGATTGGGATGGTGGTAATAATGATAACGAAAAATGCGACCACATTCGTGACGGGACGGTCGCGCGGTCGCGCCAATTGGTTGAAGATCCAGATTGGTAGAGTGGTCTGCTGGCCAGCAGTAAAGGTGGTGACGATAATTTCATCGAACGAGAGGGCAAAGGCAAGCATGCCACCCGCCAACATCGCCGTCGCCAAATTGGGCAGTAGAATATGGCGAAAAGTCTGGAAGCCGTTGGCGCCTAAGTCCATTGATGCCTCGACCAGCGACCAGGAGGTGCGTCGAAAACGGGCGACGACGTTGTTATAGACGGTGACGACACAGAAGGTGGCGTGACCGATTACGATGGTCCAGAAGCTGAAAGGGATCTCCATCAAGCCCAAGGTTGAGCGCAGGGCGATGCCGGTGACAATGCCGGGTAGGGCAATGGGCAAGATCAACAATAAAGAGATGGCTTCGCGGCCAAAGAAGCGGCTGCGGTGGACGGCTGCCGCCGCCAATGACCCCAGCACCAACGCTACCACCGTGGCGATCGTCGCCACGCGCAGCGACAAGCCCAGCGCCGCCCAGAAATCGCTGCGGTTCCAGGCAATGCCAATCCAGCGCGTGGTGAGGCCCGGCAACGGAAATGAAAAGGTCGATTCATCCGTTGTGAAGGCGTAGAGAAAAATGATCCAGACCGGCAGGTGTAGGAAGAGGAGAACGGCGATGGTCGCGCTGGTGAGGGCGCGCGAAGGGCGGTTGGGATCGTGATTGGATTGGGGCATGGGAATAATGAATGGTGAATCATGAATAATGAACGGTAAACGGCGTGCGGTCGGACAAGAATCTGTGCTACAAGGCGTCAAAGGCGCCTAACCTGCGCGCGACCAGCAGATAAATGATCATGATGATCATCGGTACGACGGTAAAGGCGGCAGCCAGGGGAATATTGCCAGAGGTGCCTTGGTGCGAGAGCACGGCCTGGCCAATAAAAAAGCTCGAATTGCCCAGCGTGGAGGGCACGATAAAATCACCCAACGTCAAGGAAAAAGTAAAGATTGAGCCAGCGACGACGCCAGGAAAGGCCAATGGCAGCAGCACATGGCGAAAGGTTTGCCCTGGCCGCGCGCCCAGATCCATCGATGCTTCCAAAAACGAACGTGGCACACGCTCCAGCGCGGCCTGGATTGGCAGCACCATGTAGGGCAGCCAAATATAGACAAAGACGATAAACATGCCGATCATCGAGACGGAGAGCGCGGGGCCGCCGATCACGGGGATCGACAGGAGCGCGTCCAGCAGCCAACGCAGCCCGATCTGGCCCAGCACCCAACTGATAATGCCCTCCTTGGCCAAGATCAGTCGCCAGGCATAGACACGCACCAGATAGCTGGACCAAAGCGGCAAAATTACCGCCAGGTAGAGCCAACCTTTGGCACGCGGGCTGGCGTAGCGGGCGATGTAGTAGGCGAGCGGAAACGCCAACAGCGCCGCCATCATCGTCACGGCGGCGGCCATGCCCGCGGTGCGTAACACAATGTCGCGGTTGGCGGGCGCAAAGAGTTGAATATAATTGCCGAAATTAAACTCGCGCACCACCTTGCCGCTAAAATCGTCCAAGCGGAAGAAGCTGTTGATCAGCAGTGCCACCAATGATCCCATATAAACGACGAGCATGTACAGCAGGGGCAAGGCAAAGAGCGTCGCCACCATCAGCGTGGGGCGCGTGTAGAGGAAGGTGGATAGACGCTGGGTGAAGGATGGTTGCGTCAAAACTGGTGATTTTGTCGTCACAAGGATGATAAAGTATCTTACCTTTGGGCTAGATGAGCCAATTTTCAATTTGCAGGTTGGGAACAGCCTGAAAATCTTTATCTGTGGTGAGCAAGGTAAATTCGTTGCGGAGCGCTACGGCAGCAATCAGGGCATCGACAGTTGCAAGTTGCCATCCCTTTTGGCGCAACGAAATCTGTAACTCGGCCGCTACTTGAGCATCTGTTTCATCCATAAGAAAGCAAGGCAAAAGCACTGATAACCGCCTCCATTCGGCCAAATTTCGTGCAGCACGCGGCGTCATGCCGATACCAAATAGAAATTCTGTTAACACAGGAACACAGATGGCAAAGCTATGCCCTTCTACAGCCTTTTCCTGGATTTTCTGTTGCAATGGATTAGCTTGGGTGACTAAGGGTGAGACATGATTCGTATCCAATAAATATTTTGCCATCAGTTCAGATACGTCCTTCGGCGATGTCGTTCGCACGATTGATAGCTTTCATTTCCGCCTCAATTTCTGCCCACTGCCGATTCCACTCCTCAAAATCAAAATCAGGATCAGACGGTATACTACGCAACGCCTCCGCCAATGAACCCTGGGCTGGGCGAATATTGCGCGGATCAGTGGGACCTAGCGCCTTAATCTTGGCAACGACCTCTTCCGGAGTAGGGAAAGCTTCTTCCGCTCCATCATCCATCTCGGTAACTGATGTTTTTCCATTTGCTAACGCTGGATGAAAATCTGTTTGTTCATCCAGTGCATTCTCTAGCAGATCAATTGCCACTTCTGTTGCCGATAGATGGCGTTCCTTTGCTTTGCGCTGCAATTGTTGCGCTATTTTTTCTGGTAGCGTAATGGTCAAAGTCACTGTACACCTCCCGCTCACAATCATACCGTACATCAGCTTAATTCTAACATATGTTCACCTGACCACTGTAACCGCACGCGCTGATCACGCGTGGCAGACACATCGAGCGATGAGGTGCGTAGATTCTGCTGAACAACGGTGATCGTTTCGCCACTCTCTAATGTGATCAGATAACGCGTGTATAACCCCAGGTAGACGACTTCGCGCACCCGGCCATCGACCGCGCACATAGCCGCTTCGATGGGTGCATCCGGCGCGCCGAGATGAATCTTTTCTGGGCGTAAGGTGTAGCGTCCTGGCGTACCGGTCAGTTTTTGCGCCAGCGCGCCTTCGATCAAGTTTGATGTGCCGACAAAGCCAGCCACAAAGGCAGTCGCCGGGCGTTCGTAGATCGTCGCTGGCGTCCCTACCTGCTCGATCTTGCCGCGGTTGAAGACGGCAATGCGGTCACTCATGCTCAGCGCCTCTTCCTGATCGTGCGTGACGTAGACAAAAGTGATGCCGAGGCGTTGTTGGAGATTTTTGAGTTCGGATTGCATCTCTTGGCGCAGTTTCAGATCAAGCGCGCCCAGCGGCTCGTCGAGCAGCAGCACGCGCGGCTGGTTGATCAAGGCACGCGCCAGCGCCACCCGTTGGCGCTGCCCGCCAGAAAGTTGCGCGGGGCGGCGTTTGTCCATACCGCTCAATTGCACCATTTCGATCATCTTGGCGACGCGCGCGTTGCGTTCCGGCTTGGGCACCTGGCGAATCATCAGCCCATAGGCAATATTATCGCCCACCGTCATATGGGGAAAGAGTGCATAGTCTTGAAAGACTGTGTTGACATCGCGCTCGTACGGGGGTAGCGCTGTGACATTTTTGCCATGCAAGTAGATTTCGCCCTGCGTTGGCCGATCAAAACCCGCGATCATACGCAGACAGGTCGTTTTGCCCGAGCCAGATGGACCGAGCATAGTGAAGAACTCGCCATCCTGGATTTCCAGATTGACGCCATCGACGGCATGCAGCGCGCCAAAGGAACGCGTGACGTTTTCAAAGACAACGGCTGAGGTCATAATGGTAATTAGTAAGTAGTAAATGATAAGTGGTAGGTGGCGAATCATCGCTTACCACTTACCATTTATCAAGAAACGTGCGAAATCATGACATATTTGGTGATCTGATAGTCTGCGACAGCTTCAGCCGAGAGGTCCTTGCCGAAACCGGACTGTTTGAAACCGCCGTGCGGGGCTTCGGAGGCAAGCGGAATGTGGTCGTTGATCCAGACGGTGCCATATTCCAACTGCGCGGCCAGGCGCATCGCACGGCCCACATCTTTGGTAAAGACCGAGGCGGCTTGCCACGCACCGTTGATCCAGAGTTTGTGGTCCATAAAAACTCCTATTGGGATACGGGAGTAGGGATACGGGA
>JBBRVA010000052.1:0-16917 GCA_038247295.1 Caldilineales bacterium
GATTGCCAGCCATAACGATATGCTGCCGCTGCTCGCCGTATTGATGGCGATTGGGTTAGGCGCAGCGTTGGGTTTGATCAATGGCCTATTGGTGGCTTACGGCCGTGTGCCGGCGATTATCACCACGTTGGGGTCATTGGCCATTTATCGAGCAATCTTGGTCGAGTCGTCGGGCGCAAAGAGTGTGATCACCAACACACTGCCCGCCTGGTTGATTGAGTTGCCGCAGCAAAATCTCTTCTCGATTGGCGCGATCAATATTCGGCCGATGGTGGCGCTCGCCTTGCTGATTGTCGTGATCTTTCAGTTGGTGCTGGTCTACTTGCCTTTTGGGCGACGCCTTTATGCGATCGGGTCAAATCCCGAAGCGGCGCGCGTGGCAGGACTACCGGCGCAACGCATTGTGGCGAGCGCGTATGTGCTTTGTGGCGCATTGGCTGGGTTGGCTGGGTTTATGTTTCTGGCCCGCTTTGGCAATATCACCGTTGTCGCCGCCCAAGGGTTGGAGTTACAGGTAGTGGCCGCCGTTGTCGTGGGCGGTGTCAATATCTTTGGCGGCTCCGGGACGATGGTTGGCGCGCTCTTGGGCGCCGTAATGATCGACACGCTGGAGCAAAGTTTGATCCGCTGGCTACAGATTAGCGAATTCTGGCGCGATGCACTCTTGGGCTTGTTGATCCTGCTGGCCGTGGCCAGCGATGCCGTGATCTTGAACCGCCTGCGCGCACTGTGGGCGCGCAGCGAGTTAACGGTACGAACCGACGATAAAATCGACCAGGCGTCGGTCTAGGCGCGCGAATTTTGAGCGTCTGGCCGCAGAGGAGAAGGTTATATGAGCAGCAGGGTCGGTACAAAAAATGACAATTTAATCGTGCAGAAAGGTTGGATGGGGCGCAATTGGACACGCCTGCGCAGTTGGGAAGGTCTGCTGCTGGTTATTCTGATCGTGGTCGTGTTAATTAATATTGCCGAATCACCTAACTACCTGCGCCTTAGCAATCAGATCAACCTCTTTCAATTGTCGATCGAAAAGATCATTGTGGCGCTCGCCATGACGTTTATCATTATCAACAGCGAGATTGACTTATCTGTGGCGTCGATCATGGGGTTAGCAGCCTGTATTTTGGCGGCATTGCACGAACAAGGTGTGCCCGTCCCGATTGGCATCTTGGTGGCATTGCTCGCTGGGGCGCTGTGTGGCGCATTCAACGGCTTCTGGATTGCTTATGTGGGCTTGCCATCGTTGGCCGTGACATTAGCCGGGCTGATCGGTTATCGCGGCGTCGCCCGCATCTTGCTCGAAGACCGCTCGATTGGCGATTTCCCAGCTTGGTTTAATCTGCTCGGTCAAAAGCCGCTCATCGGTCCACTGCCGCTAGCGATGATCATCTTTTTTGTTTTGCTGATCATCGCCGTTATCGTTTTGCAATATTCCAGCTTTGGCCGCTATATCTACGTGATCGGCAATAATCGTGAAGTAGCTCGTTATTCTGGCGTCAAGGTGCCGCGCGTCAAGATGATCCTTTTCATTATTTCTGGCTTCATCTCGGCGCTAGCCGGTTTGTTATTGGCGGCGCGGCTGGGGGCAGTACGCGGCAATATGGGTGAAGGGTTCGAGCTTGATATCATCACAATGGTGCTGCTGGGCGGTGTCAGCGTCTTCGGCGGCACGGGCACCCTCGTTGGCGTTGGTTTGGCAATCTTGCTGATCTTAAATCTGCGCAACGGCATGTCGTTGGTCAACATTACCAGCAATACGCAGACTGGGATCATCGGTCTGCTCTTAATTTTGTCGGTGCTCATCCCCAATTGGGCACAAAATGTGCGGAGCGTGTGGGGACGCCGGCGCTAGTTGCACTTTGCCGATGACAATGCCGCTTGATTGAATTTATATCCTCAACAAAATAGCTGCCTACACCTGAATTTTGTTTGTAGATTGACAGTAGAGTAGGTATAATTGCTTTTTAATCGAAAAAGGAGCCCATCATGTTGCCACAGATAGTATCTGAATCAACCGAGTATGCGCAGGAAATTGCTGTACTCGTTGCGCAGATGCCTGTCGAACAAGCGATGCAGGTATACGATTTTGTGCTCGATTTACAAATGCGAGGCGCCGATATACCGTCTGATTCAGGTAACGGCAAACGATTAAATGGTAGCGCCACACCGCTGGAATTGGATCACGAAGAAAAGGCGTGGGAACGAGCGTATATGGCCAATCGTGATCACTTTCGTGCGATGGCGCAACAGGCGTTATCCGATTTGGATGCAGGTGAGACACTGGAACTTGTTATCGAAAACGGTAAAATCAGTGCCAAATGATTTCACGAACAACCAAACAATTCTGGAAGCTTTATGAAGCGCTGCCCCTCGATATCCAAGAACGAGCCAATAAAGCGTATGCATCATGGCAAAGTAACCCAACCAATCCGGGTCTACATTTTAAGTGTGTCGATCCTGTAGATCCAATTTACTCAGTTCGGATTGGACTAAACTATCGAGTAGTCGGTGTATTACGTGGCGATATCATGACCTGGTATTGGATTGGCAAACACGAAACTTATGACCGCCTACTGCGTGAGGAAACTGAACAGTATATCTATCAGCCAACTTCTATCCATCCTTAATCGATTGCCTGGTATCATCCATTACGATTTTCCACAACCAAATCAAGGAGAAAGAACATGAAAAGGAATCTGCGCATTCTTGGCCTGTTGCTGACCGTGCTGCTGCTCGTGGCAGCCTGCGGCGGTGGCGAAGAACCAACTGCTGTGCCAGCAGAAGTTGCGCCTACGGAAGCACCCACTGAAGCACCAGCCGCCACAGAAGCGGTTACCGAGACCGAGACGATGACGGCCACCGAGGAAATGACGGCCACTGAAGAGATGACTGCCACTGAGGAAATGACCGCTACCGAAGATGTGACGGCTACCGAAACCTCGACAGCGACTAGTGCCGCTGGTGATGTGGTGACGGCCGAACCCGGCCAAGCCGTGCAGATGGTCCTATTGCCCAAATTCCTGGGCATTCTCCCCTTTGACCAGGCACGCCAAGGCGCCGAAGAAGCTGCAACAGAGCTGGAAAACCCAGAAGAGCTGCAATTCCTTGGCCCTACACCGGAAAACAGTGCAGCCGGCCAGATCGAAATTATCACGACCGCGACAACGCAAGGTGTGGATGCGATTATGATCTCCAACAACGCTGGGGATCAGATTGTACCAGCCGCGCAGGCGGCGGTTGATGCCGGCATTAAGGTGGTGACCTGGGATTCACCGATCCCGTCGGCCGAGGGCGAGCAAGTTTTTATCGCACAGGTAGATTTTAACGAAATCGGTGGCGTGATGGCCGATATGGCCCTCAGCATCCTGGGTGAGGATGGTGGCCAATTTGCGATTCTCTCGGCGTCACCCGATGCGGCCAACCAGAATGCCTGGATCGCGGCGTTGGAAGAAGCGTTGACAGATCCCAAGTATGCGACCCTGGAGTTGATCGACACTGTCTACGGCAATGACCAATCCGAAGATAGCTATAATCAAGCAATTGCCTTGGTGGACAAATATCCAGACATGGAATTGATCATGTCGCCCACCTCGGTTGGGATTGTGGCGGCCGCCAAAGCCATGCAAGATGAGGAGTTGTGTGAGACCGTAAAAGTCAGCGGATTGGGTGTACCGGCAGAGATGGTCTCCTATACGCTCAACGGCTGCGCACCCGAGTTCGCCCTGTGGAGCTTTGTCGATCTGGGTTATCTAACCTATTACACTTCCTACCTGCTTGCTACGGGCGCACTGGAAGGGGTAGAAGGTGAAAGCTTTGAAGCAGGCCGCATGGGCACGTATACGATCGAGAAAGACCCCACCCGCGACGCTGGCCTGCGCGTGCTGATGGGGGCATTTACGGTCTACAATGCGGAGAATGTCGAAGCCGCATCGAAGTAATTAAGTTATCCCACTAAAATTACACAACAAGCCCGGTGGAATTGGTTCCGCCGGGCTTGTTGTAATATTGGCTTGTATACAGCACCATTTACAGTAGATTAATCTGCGACTTCTAGGGCTAATCTACGTATAAATAGAGAATGGCAAAGCAAAAAGATCCTACCGCATTAAATCAATTGGGCGGCATGGCGGCCTTTCTCGCCGATGTTGAACAGTGTGTGGCCGCTGCGCCGCCAGGCTGGGCCGGCAGCAAAAAATTTATCCGCACGATCAGCGACCGCTACGCCTTTATTCGCCTGGAGGATCTCAAACACCCGTTGCGCTTTTTGAAGCAAGCCGAAGGCAATCCGCCCTTTCAATTTGGGACGCGTGGCTTCAAAAGTACAATTGTCGATGATAAAAACCCAGCGCGCCACTATACAGCTTTTGTCTTTATCGGTTTCTGGCTGCCAACCTTGTTAGCTACCTTGGTGCTCTGGATTTGGGAAATTTTAGGGTTTATCCGGTATGGTGGTCAATGGAGTGCCAACGATATGCGCTGTGGACAGGTGGGCATTCGGCATGGTCGATTCGTGCGGTGTGATGGTCCTACGGTTTTACCAGATCTGATCAGGCGTGATCTGGCCGAGGATGGTTACGATCAATGATAGAGACGAAATCAGCGGGCGCAAGCCACCGTCGATCAGCCGTCATCGTCCCAGCAGAGGGAAAATCGAATTATGCAACAACTCATTTTGCAAGCCGCGACAGTACTAGCCCAAGCGCAGCGGGTTGTTTGCTTAACGGGCGCCGGGGTCAGTGCCGAATCTGGTGTGGCGACCTTTCGCGACGCGCAAACGGGACTTTGGTCGCACTTTGATGCGCAACAACTCGCTTCACAAGCCGGCTTTGCGGCTGATCCTGGGTTGGTTTGGCGTTGGTATATGGACCGTTTGCACACAGTGGAGCAAACCAAGCCCAACCCTGGCCATTGGGCTCTGGCACAATTGGAGCAACGCGTTCCCGTCTTTACCTTGGCCACCCAAAATGTGGACAATTTGCATGAACGGGCTGGGAGCCGCTCGGTCTTACACATTCATGGCCGCATTACCCATATGCGTTGCAATCGTTGTGGGTTTGCGCATCCCTTAGAAGAGGCAGAACGTAAACAGCCACTACCACCACTTTGCTGGCAATGTGGCGGTTATATACGGCCGGATGTGGTCTGGTTTGGCGAGGCGTTACCAGGACGCATTACCGATCTCGCCTGGCGTGCCGCGGAGCGCTGCGATGTGATGTTAGTCGTTGGCACCAGCGGTGTCGTCTATCCCGTGGCACAGTTGCCATTGCTTGCCCAGCAACGCGGTGCCATTATCATTGATGTCAACCCAGATTGTACACCGATCTCCGAGATAGCCGATCTTTTCTTGCAGGGTGCTAGTGGCACAATTCTGCCGCAGGTGGTTAAGGCGATCGAGACGAAGTAGTGAACCGCATGTAGGTGCGGTTTCTAACCGCACGTTATCGATTAGACCACCAATGTGCGGTTAGAAACCGCACCTACAATGTTACCGCGCCCATTCCAGTCTGCCGTCTACCAACCTGGTGACCATCTCATTTTCCTGTATGCGCACGGTCAATGGCAGCGGACTGGCGCCGGATTGGCGCTGCATTACCAGCGTGTATCCATCTGGCTTTAGATAGGCCGGCAATGTGTAGCGAAATGTCACCACACGTTGTTCGCCAGGGTGCAAGATGAAGTAGCCGGCAAAGAGCCGCAAATTATGTTCCCCTCGCCCACTGCTCACTGAATCTGGCTCTAAACCTTCCACTCCAATCAGTTTACTCCCCCCAGGTGTATAAAGCCGTACATAATTAAAATAGCAACGCTCGATCATATCGGCATACGTTTCGCCGTAATAGGGTGTCGCTTGGCAGACTGGGTCTGGCTGTGTAATCGGGTGCGTATACGTGATCGTCGCCGTTGCCAAGCCGGGCTGCGTCGTATCTGCTGGCCAAGCCACCGCATAATCGAGGATCGGTTTTACGACGGCGTTGACCTTATTGTACCCCATGTTGGTATCGACCAGCGCCAGAAAATCGCTATCGGGTTCAGGTTGCAAACTACCGTCCCAACCCAGCTCCCCTAATTGCGCCGCCGCCATCGGATCAGCCATCCAGATTTGCACGGCACGTTCGTTCAAGGCCGCCTGTACCCCGCGTAGGAGACCAAAATAGTCTACATCACCACTTTGCAGCCGGCCTAAGACGCCTTGTGCCACAGCAGGAATAAAATCCTTGCGTTGCCCCCACCATTCACCTAGCCCAGTCGTAGTAATGGTCGCACCGGTTGCCAGCGGCTGGTTCCAAAATTGTTGAACTTGCTCGACCAGATTCGCGCCAGTCAGCGGCTGTTCGGCCCCGGCCACCTCAATGGCACCCAGCGCATCAATGATCAATTCAACCGCGTGCAGATCAACTGTGATAATGCCATCGACGGTCATACCGGTTTCTTGCGCATAGAGAGCTTTGATCAGCTTGGCTGTGGTAGGAAAATCAGGTGACCAATTGGCATCGCGCAATAAAAGCAGTGGAATGCCCATATAGCGTTGCATGGGCACGGGCGCGGGTGGATATTGGCCCCCATCATGAAAGAGATTGTAGCTATCCGTAAAATCTAGATCGACCACCTTCGCCTTATCGATCGTCACCTTACCCAACGCGGAAATAAACCCCCCAGTGGCGCGTAATTCCTGATTATTTTGCACAAGGATCAGATACGTTTGCGGCGCATGCAGCCCGAGGAGAGTGGGCAACGCAGGTCCCAAGCGCAGCCCAGAAGCAAAGAGGGGCAGCAATGATTGGGTTTGGCCCGCGCTCAAAGTTGTCGACATCACACTTGTGGCGTTCATTTGCCCTGAGCTACTGTTTGAGGCATACCCGCTGCTTGCCCACTGCGTTGGTCTGGCAATCGAGGGTTGATTGCCACTCAGTACCATGCCGATCAGTAATAGGATAGGTACGGTGCGGCGCATATGCCTATCCGCTCCGGCAGCAATTCCGGTGAACCGAGTGGGGCGTATTAATGATCTCCAAATGCGCGATAATCTAAAATTCATGGCTTCAAAGCTCTCGGGTAACAACCACAACAGATGCAAATGACGAACTAAAAGTAACAGACGGGATAAGGTGAGACAAGTCGCGCGGGCCGTTTTATTTATACCGCCACAGTGGGCCTACAGTTTCTAGCTGATCAGTAGGCACAAGGCCCAGATCCTGGGTAAAGAAGATGGGGTGTTTACCGTGATTAGCCGCTAAAATCTCTTGCACCGAATGGCTCTCACCCACAACGGTAGGATAAAGCGTCGCCAGCAGCCGTTGGTACCAAGGAAATTGGTAGAGACCATCGTTAATCAGCACCGTATCTGGGGCATTACGCAATAACTCACCACTGGCCCAGGCACTATACCACAAGGCAAAGGTATCATGGTCGGCGCGGCTAATCACAATGCTGCCGGGTTCCAAAATTTCATTCACATCCGCGATATATTGGCGTGCTTCTTGATCGTGGCGCAGTGAAAGCGATGGCCACCGTACCGCGATCAGAATTACCAACGCAACTAGCAAAGCGCTGGCTGCGATGGGAACAATGCCCAGACGCGGCCAGCGCGCTAACAACCAGAACAATATCACAGGAATCCCCGCCGCCAACCAGAGTGCAGCCAACCAGATGACGGGCAACAGATAGATTTCGCTATCGCGCGTGTAATAACCGATGGCATAGATACTAACTGGCACAATCCAGAGTAGACTAAAATTGCGCAGTTGCGGTTTGTAACGATCCCAATCACTCAGGCCGATTAAGGCAATGCCCAGCCCTACAGGTGTATATTGGCTGGTCAACGTGTATGCCCAAGCGGCAATCCGGCCTGGCACAGTGGCCGAAGGCGCACTAAAAAGATAGCCTCGATAGGCGGCCCCACTGATCAGCCACCAGAATCCTGCCCAGTTGTCGGCATAGCCCCAATTGACTGGCGGCGCGGCACCGGCCACCAACCAGATCCGTGCATAAAAAAGTATGCCGAGCAGACCGCCCACAGTCAGCACGCCAATTGCTTGTAGCAGATGGTTGAGCCTACCGCCACGTTTAACCCAAACGTAATAGAGCGCGGCCGGCAGCAACAATACAAAGGTCAAGTGATGGGCTACTCCCAAGGCAACAATTGGGATCAGAAAGCGCGCCTGGGCATTCTTCACGAGTAGCGCCCAGCCCAACAGCGTAATCAGCAGCGCATGTAGCGCATAAACCTCGGTGATCAGCGCTTGACCCCACAACAATGGACTGATTGCCCATGCCAGCCCGGCAATTGTGGCCCATACCCAGCGGCTCGGTGCCAGAGCCGCAGTTGATGCTGCTGGTGGGGAGACAGCTTCTGCAGCGGACGGCTGGACTGTGGAGACAGTTAGGCGGAGGCCCTGACCAGCAACTAGCACGGTAATTCCCACGCTTGCGGCTGCGCACAGCACGCTCAACAGGTTGCCACGCCAGGCGATCTCGCTGTTCGGCCACAACAGTCCGGTCGCACTCAACCACCCTTGTAAAAGCCAGACGTAGAACGGATAACCGGGTGGATGCGGGACGCCATTACGGACGGCAGCAGCCAATAGTTCGCCACCGTCTGCCCCTTGATGGGCCCAACTTAAGCCAGGGGCAGCTGTCCACCAATAGAGCAGAAAAGCAAGCCCCGTGGAGAGAAGCGCAGCAAGCGAACCGCTCCACAGGGCTTTGGGCATAGAAGAAAACAAACGAGTCAATCGAGAGAGCATAGACGCTAGACGACAGACAATGGACACTGGATCGCCTAACTGCTACGGTCTATCGTCGGTGATCCAGTGTCAGTTATTGAAAATCAGGCAAGCTTGTGGGTGGCATACCAATCGTGATACCAGCCGTGCTGCTTGCGGCATTATCGGCGGTAGCCACCGCCAAATTGTCGATCACAGCGCCATCCGGCACATCGGACGCTACTTCCAGTTGCAGAGTGGCAGTGACGCTTTCACCCGCCGCCAATGCTGGCCATAAGATATCCAGAACATAACGGCCAGCCACACCTGTCTGTGGCACAAGCTCGCCTTCACCACCAATCGTAACCATAATCAAATTCAACTCAGGTGGCAATTCGTCGCGCAATTCCACATTGACGGCATCTACTTCTGTAGTGTTGGTGACGGCAAACTGGATCTCCAAAGGTTGACCTTGGGCCACAAATTGCGGCGACTGTTGCATCACGACTTCTAGTGTAACGGTTGATTCTAACGTCTCGGTTGACGCCACGGTTTGCGTTACAGGCTGGGCCGCGGCTTGCACCGATGTGGTGGTAGCCACCGTCTGCGTGATGGCGGGCGCCACAGTTGGGGCCGGAGCGCTGCCATCTTGTGCCAACGGGACTAATGTCGTGAGTTGGGTGATGTCAAAATTGGGTTGCAAGTAACTTGCACTCACCCAGCCCTGAACTTCGGTGTTTGTCACACAACAGATCAGCCACCAGTCACCCGCGTCATTACGCGCCAAGACAGTCACAACTTGATCGCGCACGACCGTGCCCAATTTACCAAAACCAGTGCCTGGACCAGAGCGTACGTTTAAGGCATCGGCAATCACAACGCCGGTGATACTGCCATCTGCTGGTGGTGGGCTAGCTGGCGTTTCACCAGCTGCCGGTGAAGTGGCCGTTGGCGCAGGTTGGTCGCCGCCGCCAGTTTGAGTAGGCGTCCACGTCGGCGCTGGTGGATTATCATCGTCATCGTCATCATCGTTTGGCGTATTCGTGGCTTGCGGTACGGGCGTATTTTCAGGGGTAGCCGTCGGATCCGGCACCGTCTGGTTGACAGGTGACACATTAGGCGATGCCCATGCCGGGGTAACCTTAACCAGCAGCAGGGCAAGGAGAAGCGCTACGCCGCCAATCCAATAACGCCGAGCCCAACCCGTCATTTGAGAGATTTTACGCTTTTGATTTGTCATAGATATAAACCTATTCACCCTTCATCAATCGTTTGCGGACATGGACTCCTGTCCAACGTTTGTCGTATGATCCGTAAAGCCCTTAAAAGTTGCACAGGCGAATTGAGCACTTTCAAAAGAATTTGTGCGACTTTTAAATGGTTTGTTTATTAATATGCGCCATGTCCTCGCAAAACGGCCGGGAACGTACGCAGAATAATACCAATATCGCGCTTTAAACTATAGTGGTCGATATAATCTATTTCGAGTTGCAAACGATCGGCCAAACCCAAATCACCCCGGCCGTTTACCTGCATTGGCCCGGTTAAACCCGGTTTGACCGCCAGCCGCCGGCGCTCGTAGTCTCGATAAAGCGCCACAATGCGTGCCTCTTCTGGCCGGGGTCCGACCAAGCTCATTTCGCCGACGAGGACGTTGTAGAATTGTGGCGCTTCATCCAAACTCGTGCGCCGTAAGACTTTGCCCACCCGTGTGATACGCGGATCATTGACAATCTTATAGACCGGTTCCGCCAAAGCGTCCAGATCGACCAACTCGCTCAACTGTTCTTCCGCATTGTTTACCATGCTGCGCAGTTTGACCATCCGGAAAGGCCGGCCATTTTCGCCGATCCGTACCTGACGATAAAAGATTGGTCCCGGGGAATCTAGCTTGATCGCAATCGCCGCTATCGCAACCAGCGGCACCGAAATGGCAAGCCCGATGAGCGCGCCCGTAATATCTAGCAAGCGCTTAAGCAGGCGTTTCCAACCCGGGATTAGGGGTTGGCGGGCACCGGGCAACGTGCCCGCAAAATGCACGGTTCCCAGCACAAAGCCACTGCCTAACGCCAGCGCCCGTACGGCCAACATAGCCGGCCCAATCAAGGCCAGGAACGGCGACTTTTGTCCTAGCTTTAACAAAAAAGGCAAGGCAGTCGCGACAAAAGCCAATAGCGCCAGACCAATCCCCGCCCATAGCCAGTTCAATGGTGACCAAAACAACCCGGCCAAGGCGAACGGCAACGCACCCAAAATGAGCGCTAACAGCACAATCTGCACTTTGAGCACTTGCGGCGTGTGGCTATCCTGCACCATGCGCTCTGGATGCCAACGCGTTAGCAACGCTTTCCAGTAGCCGATATAGAACTTGCGCCGTGCATACTCACTGATATTACTGTCATGCAAATGCACGACTTGCGCTTGCGGGGCAAAGACCAGGCGGTATCCTTTTTGGGCCAGGCGAAAGCTAAATTCCTGATCTTCCACCGAGGCGGTGGTGAAGATGGCATCAAAGCCACCATTCTCTAGAAAAATGGTGCGCCGATAGGCCGCAGAATACGTATCGATAAAATCGATCTGCGGCTGACTGCGCATCCGATCATAGCGATCTTCATATTCGGCTTGTACAAAGCGTGGCGCCAACGCGGTTTGCTGCGTTAAGTAGGCGCCCTTGGCGCCCATGATAGTTTCGTCTTGAAAGACAGCGGTAAGCTGTTCGATCCAGTCGTCACAGGGTGCACAATCGGCGTCGGTAAAGAGCAAGAGTGGCGCTTGCGCCACCTGTACACCATGATTACGAGCGGCGGCCGGCCCGGCATTGCTCTGTTGCACTAGACGTGCGCAGTGTTGTGGGTGCCGATCAATCCACTGCTGAATCACAACCGGTGTTGCGTCCTTGGAACCATCGTCGACTACAATGATTTCGTAACTGTTGGGTGCAACAGTCTGTTGTGCCAACGCATCGAGACAGCGCTCAATAGTTGTGGCGCCATTGTAGACGGGTATAATAACCGAGCAACGCAATACCAGCGGCGCCTTTATATGGGGCATAGGGCCTTAGTTCGCTTCGCCTACAAATTCAGCCACGGCAAAGACACGGTGCGTGGTCGTAAAGTCGGGCCAACCTGTGATCAGGGTGAGCTGAGGCTCCTCGGTAGGGGCAATATAGGCAGCGGCGCGTGCCACTTCTGCTTCTGTCGCCCCAGTAATCGCAATCGGTTCTGTCACTTCACTGATCTGGTAAGTAAATACTTTTCCATCGGCAGCGGTGAGCTGTACTTCCTGGCCGACGACCAATTCCCCAGTTGCCAACGGCGCCAGCAATGCTTCACCAGTCATTTGATAGCCAGAGAGAATCGTGTTGCCAGCAACGCCGGCGCCCGCGCTGTTGGCATGCCAGCCGATGGCATCGGTGGGCACGACCCATTCCGTCGTACGTTCACCATCCACTTCAGTTACCGCCCATCCCATCTCGATAACCGGCATCTCCAGGTTGAGTTCAGGCACGGCCAACCTTACGGGCACCGCCGCTTGATCGGACGGCAATGCGGCAACTTCTTCGGTGGCGACTGGCGTTGCCTGGTCTGCTGCAGCAGGCGAGATCGCTTGGCAAGCTGTCAGCGAAAATAACACAAGCGTCAGGAAAATTCTGGGGCGCCAGTCAATACGCAAGGGCGCTGACTGGGTTGTCGAGAAGAGAGAGCCTACGGTGTGCGCTAAAAGCTCACGCACAGATGAATAAACTGACCACGGTCGTTTATGCATAAGTTTTCCTTATCTATTATGGATATACTAGCCAGCCGCCATTGTAGTGGATTCATCTCCATTTTGCAAAACAAAGACCAAGTTACAGGCTACGTTTACAAAACGGTTGGTTGCTGGCCGGCGGGCGTTGCGTCTACAATTGCATGTAGTTAATTTACTTGACCGGCGTTCTCTACAATAGACGCTCCGACTACAAATTTGGTTACGCTCAGATTAAAAATGAGGGAATTCTATGCAATATCGCACCATGTTTAACCTAGATGGTAGAACAGCACTTGTGGTAGGTGCAGGCAGTGGCATTGGTCAAGCGGCCGCGTGTGGACTAGCGGCTTTTGGCGCCCATGTCGCCTGCGCAGATCTGAAATTGGCCGACGCCGAGACAACTGTCGCCCAGATTCGGAGCGAAGGGGGTCATGCGCACGCGCTTGATCTGGATATGCGTGATGGTGCAGCAATTCGCACGGCCTTGACAGCGCTCGACCGCGTCGATATTTTGGTCTGTACGCCGAGCATCAATGTGCGCAAGCCATTTTTGGAGATTAGCGATGATGAGTTCGACCGCGTGATTAACCTAAATTTGCGCGGCACATTTTTACTGTTGCGCGAAGTGGGCAAAGTGATGGCGGCGCAGGGACGCGGTAGCATTATCGTCTTTTCCAGCATTCGCGCCCAGGTAGTGGAGCCAGGACAAAGTGTCTACGCCGCCACCAAGGCCGGCGTTGTGCAGATGGTGCGCACCCTGGCCGCAGAATTGGGCCAGCAGGGTGTACGGGTCAATGCCATCGCACCGGGGGTGGTAGAAACGCCACTGACGGCTCAAATTAAAAATAATCCGGCGTGGTATCAAGCCTATGCCGAAAAGGGCATTCTCAAACGCTGGGCGCAACCGGACGAAATGGTGGGCGCCGTAGTCTATTTGGCCGCCGACGCCAGTTCCTATGTCACCGGTTCGCTCTTGTTTGTAGATGGGGGATGGACGGCTGCGGACGGGCGTTTTGCACCGCCGTTGTAACCTGGCTGGTACAGTTGGGCGTAATATCCAGTAGGGCAGTGAAATAGTGAAACAGTGGGTACTGTCCTACTGCCTTACTGACTCACTGTCTTGCTATTTACGTTCTAGTGGACTAGGCCGACGCAACCTAAAGTTTGTAGCGCTGAAACACGTCGGTCGCGGCGCGATGGATAATGCAGTGGCGGCGCGCCAGTTTATTGATCTCTTTTTGATAGCCGCCACCGATGACACAAGCAACCGGGTACCCTTGGCTGACACAAGCTTCCAAGACCAACTGATCGCGCAAGTAAAGGCCCTCATCGCTCAGGGCCAGTTTACCCAGCAGATCTTCGCCATGCGGATCGACGCCAGCATCGTAGAAGACGATATCGGGCTTGATCTGGGTTAACAGATCAGACACATGAGCCGCTAGGGTTTTTAAATAGCCGGCATCCTCCAGGCCAACCGGCAGCGGAACATCCAGATCACTTTGCTGTTTATGAAAGGGGAAGTTAACATCGCAATGCATGGAAAAGGTAAAAACTGTCGGGTCAGCCTGGAAGATAGCCGCAGTACCATCGCCTTGATGTACATCTAAATCGATAATCAAGATCCGTTGCGCCCAGCCTCGTTGCTGAGCAACACGAGCGGCAATGGCCAGATCGTTAAAGATGCAGAAACCAGAGCCAAACGCAGGAAAGGCGTGATGGGTGCCGCCGGCCGTATTACAGGCCAACCCATGCTCTAGCGCCAGTTCGACCGTCAAAACAGTGCCGCCGACAGCGATACAGGTGCGATTTACCAGCGCAGGGTTCCAGGGAAATCCAATCCGCCGCATGGCCCGCGCATCAAGTGTGCCGGTGCAATAGGCTTCTACATACTCATGGGTGTGGGCCAATTCGAGCCAGGCTTGCGGTGGTCGTTCTGGGCAATGAAATTGATCTAGCCCGGCGATCCCGTCGCGCACCAAATATTCGTAAACTTTGCCAAACTTCGCCATCGGAAAGCGATGGTCCGCCGGCAACGTTGAAACATAATCGGGGTGATGCACAATGGGTAAGGACATGGAATTGACGATTGACGATTTTAGATTTTTGATTTACGAAGTTGTAGCGTAGAGAAGATCGCTCGCTAACCAAAACAATTACGGGGTGTGACAGGTAAGACCCAGGTTTACAATTGACGAAATGTTGGAAAGAAGCGATCACTTGCCCAACCAACCACTTCGTAAATCGTCAATCAAAAATCGTAAATTGTTTCAGGGTTTGCCCGGCACTTCGTGGTGCAAGCGGCAACGCGCTTCATAACGTTCGCTGCCGCCGACGAGGATGACGGGATCATCATAGCGGGCGGGGCGGCCATTGATTAAGCGCTGGGTGCGGCTGGCAGAATCGCCACAACAGACGCAGATGGCATGCAATTTATCCACACGTTCGGCCAACGCCATCAGCAGCGGCATCGGGCCAAAAGGATCACCGCGAAAATCCTGATCCAGACCAGCCAGCAGAACGCGACGCCCTTGGTCGGCCAGATGGGTGCAGACTTCAGCAATGGTCCAATCAAAAAATTGCACCTCGTCAATGGCGACCACTTCCGTATCATCGCGCAAATGGGCCACAATTTCTTCGGCAGTTTGGACCACAATGGCATCTTCGCGGGCGATGCCACTGTGCGACGCCACCCGTTCCAGACCATAGCGGTTGTCGATCTGCGGCTTGAATAGCTGAACCTGTTTGCGCGCAATTTCAGCCCGGCGGATTCGGCGCAGCAATTCTTCGGTCTTACCGCAAAACATCGATCCGCAGATCAGTTCAAGCCAGCCGCCACTTGGCTGAAAGTGCATCGAACATCCTCCCATTTTGTATCCCGATTTTTCAAATCGGGATACAGCTACCAATCAGCAATGAAAAAGGCAGAGACCGGCGCCTCTGCCTTTTTTACATCTGTATTCGCTGGGTTTAGTCAGCGCTAAGTTCATACTTTGCCATTACTTCGGCGGCGGCGGCTTCCGGGTTATCGCCACGGGCACGCGCCTTGCGCGCGGCTTCGTCGGCTTCCTTGCGGGCGCGGGCTTCAATTTCGCGGCGGGCCGATTCACTCTGGCGGCGCTCAAGGCGCTTCATGAAGCGATCAACCTGGCCAGCGGTGTCCATAATGCGCTGCTCACCGGTGTAGAAAGGGTGGCAATTGCTGCATACGTCGGTGCGGATTTCAGGAATGGTGCTCCCCGTGGTCCATGTTGCCCCACACGCGCAGACCACTCTGGCATTTGGGTAATACGTTGGGTGAATATCTGCTCTCATGTTAATTAACCTTTTCAGCATAAATGCTGATCTGCCTACGGCTGCGTTTGGCCCATTCAAAGACCACAAAGCCGTCCATCTTTGCATAAAGCGTGTCATCCTTACCGATGCCCACATTCTCGCCCGGATAGAAATGGGTGCCACGCTGCCGGACAAGAATGCTGCCCGCAGTTACGGCTTGGCCGCCAAAACGCTTGACGCCTAATCGTTGGGAATTTGAGTCACGGTTGTTGCGGCTAGAGCCGCCACCTTTTTTGTGAGCCATGTTCAATTACTCCTTTATCAATTCGTTCAAGCGTTGATCAGCTGGATTTCGAGCCGAGTTAACTGTTGGCGGTGGCCTTTGCGCACACGAATACGCTTTTTGGGCCGATAGCGCATAATGTGAATCTTTTTGCCTTTGTATTGCCCAGTCACCTTGGCGCTGACAGAAGCGCCTTCTACCACTGGCTGGCCAATCGTAATAACATCACCATTCGCTACCAACAGCACATCACGCAACGTAATGGTCTCGCCGATCGCGCCATCTAATCGTTCTACTTCCAAAATATCCCCAGCCGCAACGCTATATTGTTTGCCGCCGGTCCTAATAACTGCTTGCATAGGTACTCCCTTTCTGTGCCGCGGTCGGGCGGGTAGCAATATCCGTCCGACACTTTGTAGAGCGGCCTTGCGCTCCCAAAGGGAAGGAACGCAAATGCTGGCTCAATAAATAAAATCAACAGGTGTGATTACACAAACGAAAATTATAGCAGATAAAGGGCTACAAAGTCAAACGCAGAGCACCTTAATTTAAAATTGTTTATTACTGCAACACGATAATTTTGTATATCAACTTTGTATATCCGCGTTACAAAAATATGTAGCTGGCAGCACTGTAAACAGCAAATTTCTTGCATTGTATAATTACCTACCGAATAGTAGGTAGTTTACCTGTATACTAAAATTGACCTATTCAAAAATTACATGGCTGGGGCATGGTAAAGCTGTACAGACGTGTGTAGTTAACGCTAATTTGTGCTACTTTGCTGGGTGGTTAAATCCAAATGATAGCATCCGATAGCAGCGACGCTAGCGCGCGCGTTCTAGACGTTGCCGAACAACTTTTTATCCAACACGGCTATGCTGCGGTTACGCTGCGTACAATTGCCGATGC
>JBBRVA010000053.1:0-16912 GCA_038247295.1 Caldilineales bacterium
ACTTGGGCGTAAGTAAGACAGTGAATCAGTAGGACAGTAGAACAGTGTTTGTACTGTCTCACTGTCCTACTGATTCACTACTGATTCACTACTGATTCACCGGAGAATAGTATGGTTATTTCCGCCCAAGTGTACTAGTCTCCCAACGTAACAACCCTACCCTATAACTTAGACAATTTCTCTCTGCTTAGTTTTTGAAGGAAGTATCGATGACTTTTCCACAAATTTTTGTTCTACTTGTTCTGCTGATCCCTTTGACCCTTGTATTTATGAATCGCCTACGCGAAGATGTCGCCGCCCTGCTGATGGCCTCAGCGTTGGGTTTGGCGCAATTTTTGGGCATGGGTGTGCTGGGGCCAGCGCACACCCCAGACGATGCGGGCAAAGCATTGACGGGCTTTGGCACACCCGAAGTGATCACGCTGCTCTCGCTCTTTATTCTGACTTACTGCTTAGACAAATATGGGGTGACGCGCTGGATCGCCAGCCGGCTCTTGAAGATTGGCGGCCGGTCGGAACGGCGCTTGATTGGCTTGTTTGCCGTCACTGGCGCCCTACTGTCGCTGTTCATGAACACCCTGGCGGCCGGCGCCTTGCTGCTGCCCAGCGCGTTGGATGCCAGCCGGCGCACAGGGGTGAAGCCGAGCAAGTTGCTGATCCCGATTGCCTATGGCACGATGCTGGGCGGCGCGGCCACCTATCTTACCACCGCCAACATTATCATTAGCAGTCTGTTGCCCCTGGCAAATCCACCCCAGAAAGCACTGGGTGTGCTCGACTTTACGCCAACTGGCGGGCTGGTGGCCTTGGCCGGCCTTGCCTTTCTGATTATCTTCGGTAAATATATCCTACCCAACCGCGAACCGCCGGCTGTTCAAGTGATCCAGAGCAGCGATGAGTTGACGCAGACATATCAGTTGTCCGAACGGCTCTGGGAAGCGGAAGTGCTCAACGATTCACCACTGGCGCACAAGTCTTTGCGCGAGACGCATATTGGTGAACTATTTGGCGTGGCGATTCTAGGCATCCGGCGCGGCCGCCGCGTCATCCCCATTTATGGGGCGTCCTGCCAGATCCAACCCCACGATGTCCTTCTCGTCGTAGGCAACGAAGCCCAGGCTGTGCAATTGCGTCAGGAAGGGTTGCTCGTCCATGCCTTCGAAGCGAGCCCTGTGATCGATGAACGCAATACGGTCCTCGCTGAGATCATTGTTCCGCCGCGCTCGAACATCGAAGGCAAAACGCTGCGTGATCTGGCCTTTCGCGCCCGCTATGGCTTTACGGCCGTGGCGCTCTGGCGTGACAATCAGAGCCATCGCACCGACCTGGCCACCTATAAACTACGCCCTGGCGACGCCTTACTGGTGGTTGGACCGCAAGATCGAGCGAGCAGCTTGAAAAGCCAAAATGACTTCGTGGTAATCGAGACGGCCACCAGCAGTGATAGCCTTGACATGCCCAAAGTGGCATTGACCCTGGGGATCGCGATTAGTGCGCTCGTAGCGATGTTTATTGGCATGCCGGTCGAATTAGCGATGATCACCGCTGCCGCGCTCTTGCTCCTGACCGGCCTCCTCAAACCAGAAGAAGCCTACGCCGCGGTCAAATGGCGAGCCATCTTTCTGATCGCCGGCACGATCGCCGTCAGTTTGGCGATGGTGCAGACACAACTGGCGCAACAGGTGGGTGATAGCATAGTGGGCTTGGTGGCGCCATTTGGTGCGCTGGGTCTAGTAGCTGGGACTTACCTTTTGAGTGCCATTCTGACCCAGGTGATGGGCGGGCAAATCTCCCCCCTAGTCGTTGGTCCGATCACGATTGCCGCCGCAATTCGGTTAGGGGTCAATCCGCAAGCCATTGCGGTCGTGACGGCGATTGCCGGGTCGGTCTCCTTTATCACGCCACTTTCGCACCCGGTCAACATTTTGATGATTGCGCCGGCCAATTATAAATTCAGCGATTTCGTCAAAAGTGGTTGGGTCTTAACCATAGTCTGCTTCGTTGCGCTGATGATTGCCGTGCCGCTGTTCTGGAATCTGTAGGCGAGTCTGATCCGTAGCCGGCTTGCCTCGATGATCCCTGTTTTTAGACAGCAGTTTCCAATCCTGGGCGTGGAGCTTCCAATAGTAAAATAGAAGGTACTTGTGTCGGCTCCGCCAGGCGTAGCAATTCGTAACCAATGCCGGCTAGGCCTACCATGAGCCCGGGCGTCTCGACCCCACCGGGTACGCCGCAGCGCCAGCCACGCGCGGCCTGATCGGCGAGGATTGAACCGGTCAAGCGGCGGGCCTCGGCCAACCACTGATCGTCGCCCAGCGCCGTGGCCGCCTTGACCAACAAGTCAACATTGCCCAGATCACCGTGACACAGACAATGCCCGCCGCCAAAGCCATGCGCAGTGGTGCTGTGTAGGGCAATGGCGATCTCGTCCCGTACCTGGGTGTCGTCCAACTGCTCCAGCATCGCCAACCGTGCCAGGCCAATGCCGGGTGCACCGTGGCACCAAGCATGCATGGCCGCCGCGGGCTGATCGGTTGGCTTGGTGTCTTCTGTACTACTGCGCAGATCCGCCCAATTCTCAGCATTGACGGCAAAAAGCGAACGTTCGTAGGCCAATGCCTGTTGCGCCACATCGCGATACACTGGGTTGTTGCAAATGTCGGCGGCCTTGAGTAAGGCCCAGGCAATGCCGGCCGCCCCGTGTGAAAAACCCGCCAACGGCGCACCACCCATATTGGGCACCACCCAGCCGACCCCGGTGGCCAGCGATTGTGCATGCGCAACCAAATGGTCGGCGCACTGGGCGATCAGCGCCGGCAAACGTGGATCCACCGTGCAGCTGTAAAGCGCCGCCGCGGCCCCAATGCAGCCAGCCGCGCCACCGATCACATCGAACTGCTCGTCCTGTTGTATGTGCGTGGCGGCTACCTCGGCAAAGGTGAGCGCTTTTCCCCACAAGTCCGGTCGCTGCCAGAGCGCGCCCAGATGAGCCAAGGTGTAGATCAATCCGCCCCAACCGTTGAAGCCACCAATATAAGGAAAGGTGGTGGTGAGCGGTTCGGCCTGCACCAACAGGGTGGCCAGCGCGCCTTCGGCCAAGCGTGTATAGCGCGCCTCGCCTGTGGCCTGGCCAAGATAGGCAAAAAAGAGCGCCAGACCGGCGTGGCCATCGTACAAATGCATCGTCAGCGGGGCCAGCGACCAACTTTCCTGTTCGTCCATGCCCAGGCCGATCCAGATCGCATGTTGTTGATATTGGTGCGCCAACCCTTCCAGATGATCGCCCACCGTGCGGGCGACGCGACGTAAATCTTCTGGTGTGGGCGTAACCGTTTGCGCTTTATCCGTTTCTGTCTGAATCAGTTGTTGTCTTTGTTGCGTAACCTTTTGTGCCGCATGGCTATTCGTGCCACCCAGCGTGGCAAACGAGGCCCGGATATACCAAAGTTGGCGGGTCAGATCCTCCTCGCCCATGCTGGCTAACCGGCGCTGAACACGTGCCAATCCCGTTTCTGCCAGGAAATCGGCAATTAGTTGGCCACGGCTGTCCCACAGGTGGGTTGTGCCCGGTTTGGCCAGGAAGATAGGCACGTCACCCGTGTGCAAATCTTGGCGTTCAGCACGAATCAAGCGCGCTAGACGCGGGGCGGTGGTGACATCTTTCCACAATCTTGTGTACAAACGATCACGATCGAGGGCATTGCGCAGCAGATCCGGGTGGGCGCTCTCTTGTAGCAAAAGTGCGTACGTGCGCGTGGCCCGCACAACCACGCGTACTTCATCGTCTGCAAAACGTGCCAACGGGCCGTCCACCGCTGTAAACGCGGTGCGCTGGGCGAGCAACAAACGGTAGATCTGCTCAAAACCCTGGGCGACCGCGCCGGCGTAGGCGCGTACATCAATCGGCTGTCCATCCAACGCCGGGCGATGACCACTGCTGCTAAACGCCACATGTTGGCGAGTCAGATGCATCTCGTCGGTGCCAACGCCTTGCCAAACCGGTAATTTGTCGGGCGTCAACTGCGTGCCTGCCGCGCCAAGCCCGCTGATGTCAATCGTAGCGGCGGTGGCATGAAAGCGCATGCGCTGCGGCAACATGCCAATGCTCAGCACCGATTGGTCCAGCGCCTGTTGTGCCAACTCGCCCGGGTGGTTGGGGTCGTATTCCATAATATCGGGATGAAAGAGTGCTTCCAGGTCGATCAGCAGCGGATGTTCGCCGGCGGCGATCATGTTCTCAAAGTGGAAATCGGCGGCGCTGAGCAGATGTAAAATCGCCAAATAGCCGCCCTGGCGCGTGTAGAAACGTTCGACTTCCGCACTGGTCTGACACGGCGCAGTAGCCACAAATTCGACCCAACCATAGTCATGTTGATCGATCACGGCCAGCGGGCGAAAGGCTGGCTCTACGCCTTGCCGGTTGAGCCAAACGAGTAACTCCTGAAAATGTACATCAATCGCTAATGAACGCGGCTTATAGACCAGCCGTAATCCGCTGGCAAAACGCAGGATGGCGACCGAGCGGCCGTCGCGGTGGGTGTCACCGGCGCCGATGCCAATCTCGCTCAACGGGCCAGGATCGCGACCTGCCGCAAACGTTGCTTGAATTAACTGCCAGTCCGCGACCACATGTTGCAAAATTTCGACAAGAGCGGTGCTCGTCTGTTCAATTTTAGTCATCAATTGGCGCGCCAATACCGGGTATTCGGCGAGTAACGCCAGGGCGACGTCGGGATCTTGCAGCCGTTCGAGGAAGGCGGCAAAGCGCGCGGCCGGCGTCTCGCCCACCAGCAAATTTTGCAAACGGGCCACATGCATTTCCAGCACCAACGTGCGTTCCAACAACGGCGCAAGCTGCATCTGGAGCGTTTCAAGCAAGGCGCGCTGGGCAGTTTCCAGATCAAAGGGGCGCACGGTATCGGCGGCAATCGCGGCAGCTAGCCTTTGGCGCAATTGTTGGCTGGCCCATGTTAGCAGCGGCGCAACCAACACCAGAAAACCAGCACTCAGCGGGGGCGGTTCTAAGCTTGCGGGCGCGTTATAGGCGGCATATAAATCCGCCAGCCAGGGCAGGGCGTCTGGTTGGCGCGCTTGCAGCGCACTGGCAGATTCACCCAGAAGCCCAGTCAAACTGGCCTCGGTCAACGCTTCGCTGTGCAGACGCGCCGCAAATGCCTGGTCATCCAGAAAAGCGGTCTCTTCGCGCCAGCGGCGCAGACGTCGTGCGCCAGTTTCATTTTCCACTAGCGCAGACGGGGCATCTTTTGCTCGTTCGCAAAGGCTCAGGGCTTGCCACCACTCGTGTGCGGCCGGCAGCGGCGTGGATGTTGCAGGTGAGGACGCGGTTTGGTCAGACATACGGTGGCTACTCCATAAAATTAATCTATACTTTGGACAACGCTACTGTTCATTGTAGAAGCAGATGTTTACTGCGTCAAGCGGTAAGGTTACTGTAAACAAGTAGCGGCGTCATTCTTGATGACGCCGCTACTTGTTGCGAGCATTAATTATCAGAAAACTTTATTAGCTGGAAATACAGCCGTACTGAGGGGTCAAGACCTGGCAGACCCGACCACAGGTGCCGGTGAAGTAACTCTTGCCGCCCGCGACGGTAGCCATCTCTTCTTCGGGTAGTTCGACTAAGCCAGCCGGGTGTTGGGGCAGGGCGGCGAGTTCGGCGGCGCTGAGGCTGTTGCGATACTCGGCATCTTTCCAGGCTCGGATGACGTTGACAGTGTTCATGTGATTAAGTTCCTTTGTTTGAATATGATTGATAGTTGTTTGACTGTTTTGTGTAACTTTGTTGTTGTTACTGCATTGGTCACAGTATGCCATGCTTCGGGCGGGGCGGCGATGGTCTGCCTAACAGCCGTCCTGTGTTCATGCGCACAAGTGGCAATTATATAGAATTTCATTCGAGTTGCAGCGAGCGCCCCAGAAAAGCCTGATTTTTGTTTTGACTGGCCTACGCTATAATAATTGCCAGCTGGATAAATTTAGCGTTTCCTGGAGGAAAATGGATGAACCAGATGATGTCTACGGCCCCAACTATGCGCGCAGCGTTTCTCTACGGCCGTTTGGATGTGCGGGTGAAACAGATACCGATACCCCTGCTTGATCGTCCAGACGAGGTGCGCGTTGCCATCGCCTATAGCGGCCTCTGCGGCTCGGAATTGCATGCGATCGAAGGCTATCAATTGGTGAAAAGTAATGGTGACACTGGCCCGCGCCTGCCGTCGCAACTGGGCCACGAATATGCGGGTGTGATTACGGAGATCGGGCCGGCAGTGCAGAACTTGCGTGTGGGTCAACGGGTCACGGTTGCGCCGCGTGGTCCTTGTCATCAATGCGAACTGTGCCGCAACGGTGTCACCGCGCTCTGTCGCAAAACCACCCAGCGCGGCGGCTCGTGGGCAGACTCGATCATCGCACCCGCAAAACTGGTCTATGCGCTGCCCGACGACGTGCCTTTGACGATCGGCGCGCTGACGGAACCGCTGTCGGCGTCGCTCCGCATCCTCGATCGGGCCGAACTGCTGAGTGGCATGCATGTTTGTGTGATCGGCGCCGGGCCAATTGGGCTGGGCGCGGCGGTATTGGCCAAACATGGCGGCGCGGCCAAAGTCATCGTCAGCGATACGCGCCCCAGCCGGCGGGCGCTGGCGCGGCGTATGGGCATTGGGATTGTCGTTGATCCCACACAGGAAGATTTAGCGACCGTTGTCATGGACCACACCGGTGGGCGCGGAGTGGAAGTGAGCATTGAAGCGGTGGGCCTTGAACCGGCGCTCTCGCAGTCACTACAAATTGTGAGCACAGGAGGGATGGTGGTCTGGGGCGGTTTGGCTCCCACCGACTTGCTCCTGCCCATCTCGCCGAATGACATGTTTATGCGCGAGTATACGTTGCGCACTTCTTGGGGCGGCATCGAGTTGTTCGAGCGCACGCTGCGCTTGGAGCAGAGCATCGACTGGTCGCCACTAGTGGAGGAAATTTATCCGTTGGCCGCGGTAGGTGAAGCAATTGATTATGCGCGCAAGGCCGCCGCCGGCAAGGTCTTATTGCAGGTAGCGGGCGGTGCGTAAGATATCGTAGGTGCGGTTTTTAACCGCACGTTCTCGGCTAGACCGCCAATGTGCGGTTAAAAACCGCACCTACATTCGATAAGGCGAAGAAAAACGATGAAGCTATTTTCGATCACCGACGATGATCTCGTCTTGTATGATACACGATTTGGGCGGGTGGAACTACGCCGTTTGGGGATAGGGGATGGATTGGCCAGTGCGGCGACACCGGCGGTCGAGACGGTGCTGTGTGTAGTGGAAGGTCAACTGGATCTACAGGTAGATGGCAATTCGTTAGCGTTAGGAACAATGGAAGGCGTACAGATGCCGGCTGGCCAGGCCTGGACGGCCACGGTTGGCCGCGCTGGTGCAAAACTGTTGCGCATAGATAGCCCCCACCCTACTTTTACCCCGGATCGGGCCTTGATGCCGCGTTTAGAAAGCGCGCATCGCTTTGGAATTGCCGATGGGCAAATGTTAATTTACACTGATTATGTGCGGGGTGGTATCCTGAACTTTGCACCAGGCTTTGCCGCCGACAAACATTTTCACCAAGCTGCCGAGGAAATTTTCTGGTTCTTTCAAGGCACTTGTCGGGTTACGACGGCCGAGGGTGCGGTGTTGGCACCAGCGGGGACCATTGTCTACACTGCGCCCGAGGAATGGCACATTATTGAAAATGTGGGTGACGAGCCATTGCTCATGTTTTTGACAGTGACGCCCAACATTGTGCCCAGCCACACTTTTTTCGATGCGCATGGTGCGCCCTTGGTGCGCAGTTGGGCGCCGCTACGGGGCCGCTGAAGCGTGAACTTATGTTCAACAATATTGCACCGCCTATCGTAAGCCGCCAGGAGAAACAGAAACTATCCATTGATTAGCCCTTGTGCTGTCGGCAATGGATAACGACCAATCTCCTGTAACTCTTGCCGCTCCAGCAAACGGTCAATATGGTTAAAACCAAGAATGTTAGCGGTGACCTCGCCAATATCGCTCAGTGGCGCAATGATGATTCCCTCTAGCTGGAAATGATCTGACCAGCGATCAATACGAGGGTTAAAAAAGCGTACAAATTTTCGATCTTGTGAGATAGTTGCTGCAACGATTGAACCAACATCACTGCCTTTATTGCGATTGCAGAATGTACAGGCATGGGCCAGGTTATCAGGTGTAGTCGTGCCGCCATGTTTTTCACTGATGATGTGATCAATTTGGCAACCCCAGTACGTATCATCGGCATGAATCAAGCAATATTCACAGACTGATTGTGCCCGTAAAGTTACTGCGCGTCGCACTTCAACCGAAATATAGGTTGTACTCATGATTGTAGGTAACGGCGCGCACGCGCTTTAGCCAACCGCATTAGATGTTCGAGTTGCAAATAATGTTCTAATTCTGTATGCTCTTCGGCTGTAAGCTCGGAACTCTTTTCGCGTTGAATCAGATCGGCTACGCGCTGCTTTGCTGCTTCGGAAGGACGGAAGGCTATAAGACTGGTAGGTGTTGTGCCGGCAGCCAAGAAATCGATGATTTCTTCATATACAGGCGATGCTGTCATTGTCATAGACTTTTTCTTTTCTCCAATCGCCGAAAAGTAGTCAACATAAGGTCAAAATACGAATAAGGTCAAAATACGAACAGATGTTTTGAGTTTATCACCAATTGCTGTAGCTGCCAATCCCGAAATACACCCTAGCTACATAATTAATCCAGGATAAGTAACAACCACATGCTACACTCCACGCGTATGTTATACTAAACTCAACAAAATACACAGAATGCATTGACCAATAATAAGAGTGGGAAAGGTTACTATGAACGAAGTACGAATTGCAATTGTTGGTATGGGCATTGGCAAGGCGAATGCGCTTGGTTATATCCATCATCCCCGCGCCCGTGTGGTGGCGCTATGCGATGTGTTGGAGGCGCGCATGGACACCACCGCCACCGAGTTGGGATTAACCGATGTAAAAAAATATACCAGCTATGAAGAGATGAGTCGCGACCCAGAGATCGATGCCGTCTTCGTCGGCGTACCCAACCAGTTTCATGTGCCGGTGGCGCTGGAAGCGGTGCGCAATGGCAAACATGTGATGGTGACCAAGCCGCTGTCGGATTCGGTCGCGGCCGCGCGTCAATTGGTCGAAGCCGCCGAAGCTGCTGGCGTTGTCAATATGATGTCGCTTTCCACCCGTTTTGCGCCAGACGTGCAATATCTGGGCCGCCGGACGCACCGCGGCGACTTTGGCGAGCTCTACTATGCCAAAGCGAGCAGCATCCGCCGGATTGGCATTCCTGGCTGGAGCTTGGGTTTTATCCAAAAGGGCGGCGGCGCTTTTCGCGACATGGGCGTTCACGTGCTCGATTCGGTCTGGTGGCTGATGGGTATGCCCAAACCGGTGAGTGTCGCCGGCGTGGCTGGGGCAAAGTTTGGCCCGCGCGGCCAGGGTTTCTGGCAAGTCTATCCGCTGGCCCAACCGATCGAGAAAATGGCGGCCCTTTATGACAGCGATGATTACGGCGGTGGCTTTATCCGTTTTGAAAATGGGGCTGGGTTGCAGGTAGAAAGCTTCTGGGCTTCGCATCAGCCAGAAGGTTTACAGATCGAACTCTTCGGCACCGAAGCCGGAGCCAAGCTGAACCCGTTGACGGTTTATCAAACCGTGGAAGGCGTCCAGCAGGATGTCAGCGTGGATCTGCGCGATGCGGGCAATCGACCCTTTGATCGCGCCGTGGCCTGGGATAACCTCGCCGCCCATTTTGTGGAATGTATTTTGGACGGCGTAGCCTGCGCCGCGCCCTTGCGGCATGGTTTAATTGTCCAAGAAATGATGGAAGCACTCCTCGAAAGCGCCAATACCGGTGCGGAAGTAAAGATCGCCTAAGCTAGACAGCGCAATTAACAGTCGCACAAGCATTGGTAGATTAGAGATTGGAGATTAGAGATTGGATACTAGTACACTTGGGCGTAAGTAAGACAGTGAATCAGTAGGACAGTAGAACAGTGTTTGTACTGTCTCACTGTCCTACTGATTCACTACTGATTCACCGGAGAATAGTATGGTTATTTCCGCCCAAGTGTACTAGTCGAACCCTATCCAATCTCGATGCCGATAAATGTGCATAAAACAAAGGGCACTCGTCACCAATCATGACGAGCGCCCTTTGTTTATTTGATTGTTTAGCGCTGATTGGCTTAGCTGGAAATACAGCCGTACTGGGGGGTCAAGACCTGGCAGACCCGACCACAGGTGCCGGTGAAGTAACTCTTGCCGCCTGCGACGGTGGCCATCTCCTCCTCCGGCAATTCGACCAAGCCAGCCGGGTGTTGGGGCAGGGCGGCCAGTTCGGCGGCGCTCAAGCTGTTGCGATACTCGGCATCTTTCCAGGCTCGGATGACGTTGACTGTGTTCATGAGATTAAGTTCCTTTGTTTGAATGTGTTTGATTGTTTTTGTGTGACTTCATTTTGTTACTGCGTTGGTCACAGTATGCCATGCTTCGGGTGGAGCGGCGATGGTCTGCGCAACAACACACCTGTGTTCGTGCGCACAAGCGACAAATATATAGAACTATTGTAAAAACAAACGAAGGTTGTATCAGAAAAAGCTGTTGCTGCCGCTGTTGGTGTGGATTGTCTTGATTGCGATGGGCCAACTCCCATTGCAAACCTTGGCGCGCCGGCTGATTGGCAATGCGCTGCAAAATGGCTTTTTCGAGGAATTTCTCTTTCGTGGTGCGTTGCAGAGTCGCCTGTCCACAGTAATCGCCCCAGGTTGGGCGCTCGTGGTTCAGGCATTGCTCTTTGGCCTCTGGCATGTTGAAGCCAACCTGCGTATGTTTAGCGGTGATTGGTTGGGTGCGTTGGCTTGGTGTATCGTCTCGCAGGCGGTGATGGGGCTCTTCTTTGGCCTGCTCTTGCAACAAACGCGTTCCCTGATCGCCCCGGCGGTCGCGCATGTGATCAGCAACGCGATTGGGCAGACATTTGCATAACGTGCCTTTTTGCCCCAGCGGACACAGCGTAGTTTTTCTGTGTCCGCTGGGCTTGAATCAGACAAGTTTTTCTTGAAATGCCCTTAGTTGGCGTAACCACATTAAGGGTAGAATCGCATTATGATTTTTGGGCAACGAGCGTCACCGTAATCGTCATCTCATCGCTGATCAAATCATCGCCCAGACCAGAGAAGAAGGCCGCAGAGTTGTAACGCACATCGAAATCAGCGCGATTGACGATGATTTCTGCGCTGCCGTTGAGTGTATCATCGGCCACTGCAATATCGGTCACAAATTCGATCTCTTTGGTCGTTTCCTTAATCGTCAGGTCGGCTTTGACCAGGTATTGATTGGCCGTTGCCGTTGCTTCAACTGACTTTAACACCAACTGGGCGGTTGGGTAGGTGGCAACCCCGAAAAAATCATCCGACGATAGATGACCGACTAGCTGCTCTGCCATACCACCGCTCTGGCTGGTGGTGGCGATGCTGCTCATATCGATAACAATCGTCCCATCGACCAACTGCTCGCCCGCAAAATTCATCTGCCCCTCGGTAATGTTCACGGTTCCCGTTTCAGAAGCACCAATGGGCTTGGAGCCATACCATGTCACACTGCTTGCCGTCACATCAACCACGTAGCTAGTGGCTTCACCTTCCGTGTCCGCTGTTTCGACCATAGTGGTTTCTGTCGCAGTTGTGTCTGTGGTAGCTTCGGTGGCGGCGACCTCTACTGGTGTTGCGGTGGCCTCTGCTACCGGTGCTTCGCTGGCGGCTGGCTCCGCGCCGCCACACGCGGCTAGCAGCAACGATGCGATCAGCAACACGGGCACAATCAATTTCTGCAATGTCATAACATTCAATCCTTTTCTAGTAGATGGCGTACAAGCTGATTACCTCAACTTATACTTGGTTAACTCGATTAGTCCGTCTCTTGCGAAACAAACATGCGTAGTTTCCGCGCATTAGATGAGAAAAGGATTAATTTTTTCAAAAGATGCAATGAGTAAAGCTCGACTTTATCCAAATACTTTACCCAACTAGAGCCAAGGGGTAGAATAAAAGGTGAAGGTCGTGTTATCATGGCATAGCTACACTTGGCAGTAACTATCGCAAGCCGAACAGCGTTTGTCCCAATGATGCCCGATCAATTCTCAGGCCAAAACAATGGTTGGCACCTAACATTGAAGCAGGAAAAGGAGCGCTGTATGATGTTAACCCAGGATCCCTATTCTCTTTCCCGTCGCCCCCTTGGGCGCACCGGTTTTCTCGCCGCCACGCTGGGCATTGGTGATCTGGCTGATCGCAACCTACCCCTAGAAACCTGCGTGGCAACCTTACGTCGTGCCTTAGATTTTGGCCTAAACCTGGTTGATACGGCTCCGGGTTATGAAGATGGCTATTCCGAGCAGATCGTCGGCGCAGCTGTCAAAGGCCGCCGCGACGCGCTCTTTATCATCGACAAAATTGACGAACTGGATGCCCCGGTCGCGCCCCAGATTGAAACGTCGTTACGCCGGTTACAACTCGATTACACCGACGCATTTGTCTTTCATGGGCTCTCCTCGCTGCAGAAATTCGAAGAACTAACTACACCTGGGGGCGGCTTTGATCAATTGGATGCCTGTATTCGGGCGGGCAAAACGCGCTTTCGGGGGATCTCTTCGCACAACCCAGATGTTTTACAGGCCGCGATTGAGGCCGGTTTGTGTGATATTGCCCTCTTTCCCATCGGTCCCTTTGTGGATCCACGCTACATCCACGAAACGTTGCCGCTGGCCAAACAACGCGGGGTTGGCACCGTCTGCTTTAAGACCTTTGGCGCGGGCAAACTCTTGGGCGACACGAGCGGCTATAATCAGCCGTTGCAATTGCGCCCGCGCGGCAAACTTTCCTCCGGTGGCACGGATGAGATTACGCCCCAGATGCCGCGGCTTACCGTGGACGAATGTTTACACTACACGCTGACCCTGGACCCCGATGTGGCGCTGTTGGGGCTGAGTTTTCCCAACGAGCAAGATGCGGCAGTGGCAGCGTTGCAGGCTTTTCAACCCCTGTCGGCTGATAAAATGGAGGAGATTCGGCGGCGTGCTGTCGTGGCGCGCCAGGGCAAAGGACCCTGTTGGTGGAATCCAGACCCGCTGGCCTAAGCGCAGGATAACGATTGCGGTACATCCCGCGTTGGGGGTTGTGTTTGACCCCGCCGTTGGATGTTGAGAAAGTGTTCCCACCCATTGAGATTGAACAAGTCGCAGGAGGCTCCCTTTGCTGTATAACCCAACCCTTACTTGTGATACGCTGGTCATCGGCGGCGGCACGGCGGGCGCGGCGATTGCCGGCCGGCTGGCGGCCCGGGCCAGCGAAACGGTTGTCTTGTTGGAAGCCGGCCCTGACTATGGCCGGCTGGCCGACGGGCAGTGGCCGCGTGATCTGGTCGATGGGCGCGTGGTGGCGACGGCCAGCCACGATTGGCAATATGCCAGCGCCGCCGTCCATGGCGTGCCTCAGCATCGATTGGAACGGGCGCGTGTGTTGGGTGGTTGCTCGGCGCACAACGGCTGTATCGCGATTTGGGGCAGCCGCGTCGATTATGATGGCTGGGCGGCGTTGGGCAATCCCGGTTGGTCAACCGCCGAGTTGCTGCCCTATTTCCAGCAGGCAAATGCAATGCTGCGCGTGCGGCAGTTTGCGGCAGCGGAGATCACACCTTTCCACGCCGTCTGTTTGGACGCCATGCAACAAAGCGGGTTGCCGCTGGTTGCCGATCTCAATAATTTTGACGAAGATATTGGCGTGAGCAGTGCCCCGGTCAACATCGCTGGCGACGTGCGTTGGAACACGGCCTTTGCCTATCTCGACCCCGTGCGCGGCCAGCCCCACTTGACAGTTTTGGGCCATACGCTGGTCGATAAGCTCCAGATTGCGCAGGGTAAAGTGGTCGGCGTTGAGGTATTGGGCGCGCAAGGTCGCCAGACCCTTGTGCCGGGGCGGGTGATTCTTTGCGCCGGCGCGTATGGATCGCCGGCCCTGTTGTTGCGCTCGGGCATTGGTCCCGCCGCAGAATTGCGTGCGCTGGGCATCCAACCCCTGCTCGATCTGCCGGGCGTCGGGCGCAACCTGCATGATCATCCGGCGATCTATTTGCAATACGATGCTTCGGCGCAGCTAGATGCTGCCATGAACGCCTTTGTCGCAGCCGGCCACACCTTGTTTACCGAACAGAGTTTGGCCAAAGTGCAAAGTGAGCAATGCACCACTGCTTTTGATCTGCACTTTTACCCATGCAGCAACCCGCTGCCCGATGCCAACGGCCACTGGGCGTTTGTCTGGCCGGTGGCCAACATGGCACCCCAAGCGCGCGGCAGCGTCCGCTTACGCAGCGCCGACCCCGCCGTTGCGCCGTTGATCGACACCGGCTATCTGACTGACCCGGACGACCGGGATGTCGATGTTTTGCGCAGCGGCATGGCGCGGGCGCGCCAGCTAATGCAGCAGGCTGGCCTGACCGAACGCCTGGGCCGCGAGACGCTGGCTTCGCAGCAGCTTGGGGATCGTGCCAGCGTGCGCCGTGCTTGTCTGCACTACTATCACCCCGTGGGCAGTTGCAAAATGGGGCCAGACCGCGACCCGTTGGCAGTGGTCAACGCGCGTGGCCAGCTCTATGGCCTGGACAACCTCTATGTGGGCGACGCCTCGATTATGCCGGTTATTCCGCGCGCCAACACCAATCTGCCGGCGTTGGTCGTCGCCGAGCGCATGGCCGCTTGGTTGTAGCACCACGAGGGTGCGTGGCACTGGCCAGACGCGATCGGGTTAATGGAAAAGGATAGCGGCCAGTGCCACGCACCCGCCGCTCATGCTCGGATTGGCGAGCACGAGCAGCAAACGCAACGGATCAGCTGACGTTGCGGCTTGATCGCCCGCGCCGCTGATCAGAAAGCGAGAGAAAAGCGTCTGGACGGAGGTCGCCACCGGGCTGGCTTCGTCGCCAAAAATGTGGAAGAGGCGTTCCCAGGCCAGGGCGTGCAATGCGTGTGCCTGCTCGGAGATCACTAGTTGGATGCGGAGCGTGCCGTCCGCGCCAGTCTGGCCTACCAACTGTTGGTACGCGTCATGTACAACGCCGCAAATCAGTGTGTTATACAACTGCATGCCATAGTCGTGGGCGTTGTAACTGTATTCGAGTTCGAGCAAGCGTTGGCGATCGATCTGCGTAGTGGCTTCGGCGATCTGTTTACCCGCCAGCAATAGTTGAATCAGATAGGCATCGCGCGCCGGATCGAGCGGGTTGATCGTAATAACGAGGGTTGTTGCGGAGGGCATGGGGATGGCTCCTACGTAAAAGTGACCTTGGCTTGCGCACAAACCGGTCATCTGACCAATCGGTTATCCTGATGAAACAAGGCTGGCGTGAGGCGGTTTTAAACGGTGATAACGGTGATTATAGCACTGTATACCAGAGGTTACAAGTGCTATAGGATCTCAGCCAACCACCGGTTAAAACCGCGCCCAAAGGGCTCCCGCTGCTACAGGAAACCGGCTCGGGTGCCCTTTGGGCGCGGTTTGGGATACCAGGCGTCGGTTTTAACCGATGCTCTCCGATTTTCTTCAATCTCGACATCCAAACTATACTGGGGGGATTAACAGCAACGGTAATCGCGACGCAAACCGAAGTGGATCGTAAAGAACTCAGCGACCACCGAACGAACCCAGCCTAACCTATGTCACTCACCCGGCTCTGCAAAAGTTGTGCCCAACCGATTCGCGGCGACTATCTCACCGCGCTAGACGCTGACTGGCACCCTGAACATTTTTGCTGCGCCGTCTGTCACCAGCCCGTCACCGATGCCAGCTTCTATGTCTACGCTGCACAACCGTGCCACCAGCACTGTTACGAAAACAACCTCGCGCCCCGTTGTACAATCTGCAATAAAGCGCTCGTGGGTAAACATCAGCTCAACGATTGGGGTGATCGATTTTGCAGCGACCACGCCAAAGAATTAGCCGCTTGCAGTTACTGTGGACGGTTAGTGCCCCATGCCACGAAACGCATGCGTCGCCGCTCGATTGAAGATATCCGTTGCGACACCTGCGCGGCCACCGCCATCGAAAATGTCCAGCAAGCGAAGTTGCACATCCCCAAACTCGTTGATTGGGTTGAAGCGCAAGGCGTGTCCTTTCGCCACAAGACATTCCGCTTTGAAGTGCTGGATCGCGCCGATTTCAACGCCCGCGAAGGCGGTCGGCGCGATCCACTTGGTCTCACCATCAGCACACGCTACCTGCGTAATCAGCGCGTCGATCACGCCAAGGTCGAAAGTGTCGCCATTTTGCAGGGCTTGCCACTCACTTTATTTGCCGGGGTCTGCGTGCATGAACTCGGCCACGTCTGGCTCGTGCAGCACAATATTGTCAATTTAGCGCTCGTTGATGAAGAAGGGTTTTGCGAGTTGCTGGCGTACCGCCGTTATACAGGCGCGCCGGACGAGGTTGAAATCAACCGCAATGCCGCACTCTTTTATGCACACGCGATCGCTGAAAATAGTAACCCCGTCTACGGGGATGGTTTTCGCAAACTGCAACGCCTTGAAGAACGCGTCGGCTTTGCCCAGATCATCAAGGCGTTGCTCCGCAAAAAGAAATTGCCGTTGTGATATGAACTCATTGTTGCAAAGTGGCCGGGAAATGGGGCGCGCCAGAAAATGGGCGCACCGGCTTCGTTGCTGAACTCGGTTTGCGCGGCCGCCGCGGATTGTAACGATTCAGGCATGAGTTTTGCCGCCGGGACCGCCGCCAACCCTGGCGGCCAGCGAGGCCGCCCTGGATGGCGGCGGGGCCGGGCGGAATCGTTAAG
>JBBRVA010000054.1:0-16868 GCA_038247295.1 Caldilineales bacterium
TGCCGTCCCATTCGGCGAAATCAGGCCCACCGACATCGCATCAACGAAGGAGATCACGATTGGCGGCAAGCCAGGCACCAAATGGATTCGCCAAGGCCCCAATTACATGACCTACCAATATTGTACCACCGGTTACGCCGACGCTGGCGGCAGCTTCTGCGTGCGCGTAACCACGCCGGTGCATAGCCCGCAGTTAGAATTGCAATTGGACCGACTAGTCAGTTCGATTACGTTCTATTGAGTCAATCTAAACAGTAGAGGTGTTCCTTTTTAACGGATCCAGGTGACTGTCACTGCCCAATGGCGCGTTTGCTCGTGTCGCATTGGATGGGCAGTGACAGTCACCTGCGCCAGACGTGATTCAGGAACAACGCTAGTCATCTTCATGAAGGGCGCGCGCTCAAAAAAAGTAAGCGTCCCCCCCACCTCACCACCTGATTTAGCAATTGGCGCTCAAACAAAGTACGCACCTGCGCCACTTCCTCGGCATTCAATTGCGCGACCAGCCGATCGGCATAACTAGACCGCGCGCGGTTGGATGGCGCAAACCAGCGCTCGATTACACCAGGGGTTACCTGCACGTCGCTGCGTTCTTCTTCCACATTGGCCGTGACGCTAAAACCGGCGGATTCAAACAGCTTCACGAGGTCGTTCCCATCCCAGTTGACAAGCGGATCGGCCGGATCGCTGTAAATCGCTTCCTCCGCCTGCACGATGCGCGCCGCTAATTTCTTAGTTAAACCAGACAGATCGACCAGTTGATGCAAACGCTGCGTGTGGCGCGGGATGCGCTCGGCCAGGCAAACCAAACCGTCGACGGCAAGCAAGCCGTGGATGAGCTGAATAGCGGCGGCCTTATCCGGTGTGTCGATGAGCGCGTTGTGGCCGACAATCGCATCGAAGCGTAGATCCTTGTTATCCAACAGGGTGGGCAGTTTGGCAGGATCGCCTTCCAACACCAGCGGACGCTCAATTTCGCGCAAGCGCGCCGCCTGTTGGCGCATCGCTTCGGCGTCGCGCGCGCTGCGCGCCAAGGCATAGACGCCGCCCTCAGGCACGCGACGTAAGGCTTCCCACGTCAATAGTCCACTGCCCGCTTTCAAATCTAGCACCAAGCTGTGGCGGGCGAGTTTAGTCGCCTCCAACACACGGTCGCGCAGATCGCCCAGCCGTTCACCGGTATTAGAAATTGTGCGTTGCAGCCAACGCTCTTTGCCAATATCGGCCGGCGAAAAGGTCAGCGTTTCGATGCTTTCGTCTTCCATAGCCAACATCGCCGCCAGTTGCGCTTCACGCCGGCGCGCGACCTCGATGCGAATCTGTGCTTCGTAGCCCTGGTCAGACGGTTCGTAGAAGACCTTGCCTTGCAGCGAAGAAGGCAAATATTGTTGCGCGACCCAGTGGTCGCGATAGGCGTGCGGATAGAGATAACCTTCGCCATGCCCAAAGCCTTCCTTGTCACGGCTGCCATCGCGCAGATGGTTAGGCACACCGCTATCAGCCGCTTTTTCCACCTGGGCCAGCGCGTCAAAAAAAGCAAAGGTTGTGTTCGATTTTTTGGCCGTTGCCAAGTAAAGCGCTGCTGTTGCCAGATGGAAACGGCCCTCGGGTAAGCCGACCTGTTCAAAGGCCGACGCACAGGCTGTCACCACTTGGATCGCATTCGGATCAGCCATGCCTATATCTTCGCCAGCAAAGATCAACATGCGCCGGAAGATAAAGCGGGGTGCTTCCCCCGCGTAGACCATCTTGGCCATCCAATACAGGGCGGCGTCTGGATCGCTGCCGCGCAAACTCTTGATAAAGGCGCTGATCGTATCGAAGTGATAGTCGCCTTCTTTGTCGTAGAGCACCGCACGGCGCTGGATCGATTCCTCGGCAATCGGCAAATTGATGTGGAGCTTAGAGATTGGAGATTGGAGATTGTTTGCGGCGGCGCCAGTCTCCAATCTCCAATCTCCTGTCTCGGGCTGTGTCGTCTCTACCGCCAACTCCAACGCATTGAGCACGGCGCGCGCATCGCCATTCGCCACTTCGACTAGATGATCGAGCGCATCATCGTCGATCGTCACATCCAGTTTGCCGTAACCGCGCTCAGGATCAGCCAGTGCCTGGCGGACGACTTGACGCAAATCATCCTGCGTGAGCGGTGTCAGTTGGAAGATGCGGCTGCGGCTGACCAGCGCCTTGTTGACCTCGAAGTAGGGATTTTCTGTGGTGGCGCCGATAAAGATGACGGTGCCATTTTCTACCCACGGCAGCAGAGCGTCTTGTTGCGCTTTGTTAAAACGATGGACTTCATCTACGAAGAGCGTCGTGCGCTGGCTGTAGAGCCGAGCGCGATCTTGCGCTTCGGCAATCGCCTCGCGAATCTCCTTGACGCCCGAGAGCACGGCGTTGAGGGCAATAAAATGGGCCTGGGTTGTATTGGCGATCACCTGCGCCAGCGTCGTCTTGCCGGTGCCGGGTGGCCCGTAGAAGATCAGGCTGCCCAGTTGATCCGCCTGGATCGAGCGCCGCAGCAACCGCCCCGGCCCGATAATGTGCGTCTGGCCGATGTATTCGTCTAGAGTGCGTGGCCGCATCCGTGCAGCGAGCGGCGCGGTCTTTTGCAGGCGCTCTTGGTGCGCCTGCTCGAAAAGGTCGGTGGCAATGGTTGAACTTGACATTGGGTTATTGTTTACTGGCAAAACTGCATCCAAAAGATCAGAACTTATCTCTATTATGGACCAAATCTGCCTGCCAAGTCCAGTTTTAATAACGTTGCCATCCGTTGTTGAGACTAGCAACAGATGGCAACGTTATCCCAATCGCCGCATAAACTATTCACCCAATACCCGCATCGCGACCTGATCGGCCAGCCGCTGGGCGCGGGCATCGGCATCCTCCGCACTGCCGCGCGGTGCGCTCGTGCTTTCCGGCAGGCGATCCAAGTAGGCGCGCATGGCCTGCCGGCCCGCATCGACCAAGGCTTCGCGGCGCGCGTCACTCATATCGAACTCGGTGGTGCCATAGCCACCAGCGGGCAAGCGGACAACCAGATGGCTAAACTCATCAATCACCATTTTGTCGTGGGCTGTAGTCATCATATTGACGAGGCGCAGTAAGCGTTGCACCGTTTGTAATTCCATTGGGTTAATGTTGACTTGGACCAGCAGACCGCGCGGCATTGGCACCACCGTTGCCTCGTCGATCAACATGCCAAGCACGGGGCAATCCTGCTTGGGGCCCATCAATTTGGTCACTTGTGGCGCATCGGAAATGAAGAGCTCAATCGGGAAATTGGAGAGCATGCCGCCGTCGACAATTGCATGGCCGGTAATGTTACGCCCTTGGTAAGGTCCCCAGGCCGATGCCCAGATCACCTCATTCCAGACCAGGGGAATGCTCATTGACATACGCACGGCCCAAACCAACGGACACTGTGGAGCGGTGCGATGGTTCAAGACCAAAATCTGACCGCCATGCGTGTCGGACGCCACCAGCGACAGATCGACCTTAGTGGCGGCAAAGAATTCGGCCAGCGTCATGGGGCTAAAGTGACGCGGCTTGCCTTGCCACAAACCGCTGTCCAACTTGGTCTGCAGCCAGGTGACAAAGCGATCCGCCGCATACCAGCCGCCACGTTCGACAAAGGCAAAGAAGTGGCGAAATTTCGGTTCGTTGGCGAGGGTGCTGGATAGTTGACTGTAGAGCTTTTCTTCCAAACCTTGGGGGATGAAAGTAAAATTAATGTCATGCAACGCAGCATTGATCGCACTCTTGGTTATCTCTTCTGGCGTGAAGGGCGCGGGTTGCCCCATAAACGTGGCAAAGACGGGCTTGCCATTTTCGCGTTCGTTGAGGGCCGCCAACATCTCTTCTGCACTGTAGCCCGCCGCCAACAGCGCAGCCGTAATCGCACCGGCGGAGGTGCCAAGCAGACGCCCCCCGGTGTTACCACGCGCCGAAAATTCCTGTAAGGCCCCGACAAGCACCATGCCCTTGGCACCGCCGCCTTCGAAGACAAGATCGTATTTCATCTGTCACTCCTTTACTGAATCAAATTCTAGACCAAAACTGAGCACTGGTCTTACAAAATAGATAATGCAGCTCCACAGAAAATTTATCTATGTTGTATCAGTTAATGACCACAATAGCATAAATAGCATACCGAACGTTGATTCAGCGTTGATGGGGAAAGGCCGGCGATGCGTAGCAGCAAAGCGACGGATAAAGGCTTTGTGTTGAATCTCTAATCTCCAATCTCCAATCTCTGCTACTCGATATTGGAGATTGGAGATTGGTATCAGCTTGGTGTGTTGTTGCCTCGGCGATTGGCAAGGGAGCGCGGCGTCAGATCAAACCACGTTTCGTGGCCGTGGAAAAAGCGGTCTAGCTCATCCACCATTAAATTGAAGAAATGCGGATGTTGGTCTCCCGTGTAATAGCCAATGTGTGGGCTTAGGAAGACATTCGGTAATTGAATGATCTCATTATCGGGCGGGATCGGCTCTGGATCGAAGACATCCAGCCCGGCGCAGATATCGCCGCGCTTGAGGCGCGCCACGAGCGCTGCCGAGTCGATTACGGGGCCACGCGACACGTTGACCAATACGCGGCCGGCGGGAATCAGATCCAATTCGCGCTGGCCGATCAACCCTTTGGTCTTAGGTGTCAAGGGGGCCAAGCAGACAATCACATCGCAGTGCGTCATGACATTGTCCAGCGAGGTCTGCAGAAAGCCAAGCGCTTCGGCCATCTCACGCGGCAAGTAGGGATCGTGCACCCAGATCTCGCCTTCAAACGGCCGCAGCAGTTTGATCAGCCGCCGCCCCATGTGGCCACCACCGATCAGACCGACGCGCTTGCCGGCGAGCATGCCACGTGATTGGTGCAGTGCTTCTGGGTCCACCTTGGTCTGCCCGGCGATGATGCGCCGGAATTGGGCGCCGGCATTGCGCAGGGCGACCAAGATCAGCCCCAATGCCCATTCAGCCACAGGGTAGGAGGAGCCGTTGGTGGTGTCGACGGCGCGAATGCCGCGCGCCCAGGCTGCTTCCAGGTCGATCCGGCTGGCAAAACGGTCACCTTCCAATTCGCCGATAAATTTGAGCTTGGGCGCGGCATCCAAAATGGTTTCACTGATCGTGGGCGCACCGTGGCAAACGATCAAGCCATCGATATGGCGCATGCGAGCGCACAATTGGGTAATGGCTTCTGGATCGGCGTTACTTTCGTAGATGCCGCCCCCTTGGCAAGGAAACCATTCCCAGCGAGCAAACGCTTCTAGCCGTTCGATGTCTGCCGCCGCCAAATAATTATCGCGCACCCATTGGTTGCACGCGAGCAGAATGGTGGGTCGAGCCGTTGTCATAGATAAAATCTCCCTACAGAGGTGGTGGTAAGTGATAGGCGCGTCGAATCTATCTTAACGCAGAACCACGCACGCGTCAAACGATTTTTAAACTCGACCAATCGCGCGTAAAGCAATATCTCACGCAAAGGCGCAAAGAACAGCAAAAATCTTTTTTTAGGTAGAGGGAACAATTGCTTGTTCTCTTTTAACGAGAGCCCCAGATTTCTCATTCTGAGACCGCTATATCGCCAAAGAATCTTATTCTTACTGTTCTTTGCGTTCTTTGCGCCTTTGCGTGAGATATTTTACCTTTCTTTGCCTCTTTGCGCCTTTGCGTTACGCTAGTAAGCGGTTAGGTCCCACAGTAGCCGATGGCCGTCAAGGCGTAGACTTGGGCCACACGCACCAATTCAGCAACGGGGGCAGCTTCGTGCAGGGTGTGCGCCCCGGTCGCCGCGGGACCGTGCGTCAGAGCTGGAATACCGGCGACACCGCCGTAGGTGTTGCCGTCATCGACAAAGGGCTTATTGCCCAACGGGAGCGGCGCGCCGGTGATGGCGGCATAAGCATTCTGGAAGGCAGTCACAATTGGATCATCGGGACTGATCCGGAAGGCTTCACCTTGCACCTCTAAATCCACTTCGATCTGGGTGTTAGTTTCACTGGCCACTCGTGCGAGCAGTTGCTTAAACCCTGTACACACCGCGTCCATTTCACCGGGCGTTACCCAGCGCCGGGTGCCGTTGATCGTGCAAAGCGTGGCGGCCTGATTGTAGATTTCACCCGCTGCGATGTGGCCGACAAAGACCGAATCGTGACCCGCATAAGGCACACTGTGCTGCTTGATCTGATCATGCAAGGCGTGCAAACGCATCACCAGATCCGCCCCCGTCTTCACTACATCGGGCAGACCGGCCGGACGCAGCACCTCGTGCATCGGTTCACCCTCGCGGCGAATGCGCGCTTCAAAGATCACCATGCCGCGACCGGCCACAGGTAGTCGATCGGCCAAATATTCGGGCAGCAGCACGGCGTCGCCCACTATTCCTTGGCGAATGAAGGCGTGGACTTGGCGTCGATCCCCCCATGGCCCTTCATGATGGTCGTGCGCGGTGAGCAAGATCGCGCCACCCGGCAGGCTGTTCGTATCGCGCAGCACCCGCAACGCCTCGACAAAGGCAGCAATCCCCCCTTTCATATCCGACGCACCAGAGCCGTAGAGCACGCCATCTTCCACGCGGGGTGGCACAAAAGGCAGGTGTACGGTGTCCAGGTGGCCATCAAATTGGAGCGTGCGGCCCGGTTTACCCGTGTCAAAACGCACGACCACGGCGGGCGCCTCTGGCCAATCCGCCACCGGACGTTCCACGCTAAAACCATCGGCGGTTAGGATCGCAGCAAGCCGGTCGGCGACGGCGCCCGCGCTGCGGGTAGGGCTGGGTGTATCGATCAAGGCGATGGCGGTGTCTAGCAGACGCTGTTGGTTGACAGCCTGCTGAATCGTCGCAACGAGTGATGGTGATAATGACACTGACAAGCGAACCCTCCTGGAGTCTTATTGATAGCGAGTCTAAAAAATCGACGCTGCATGTTTTTCTGTCGTATAGTATAATCCATACTCGGCCTCGCGCCATAGCGCGCAAAATATAGTCTCATCAGCCGAAAGTGAGCAAACACATTATTTTGCGAAACGACAAAATACCGGTTTCCACACTTTTCACAGATGAGCTAATAAACACCAACTCGACTAGTAGGATCATCAAAGGAGGAAGGCATGGGATTCAAATTAGGCTATAGCACCCTACGCTGGAAAAACCCGGATTTGGAGCGGGCATTGGACGAATTGAAACAGGCCGGTTGGGACGGCTGGGAAGCGCGCCTGCCGCTGGACTGGTTGGGAACGCCACAACGGTTACGCCGCGTCTGCGACAACACAGGCATGCCGATGGTTGTCTATACTGCCAGCGGCTCACCCGATAATCGCGATTGGGAAAATGTAGAACAAAACAAGCGGCGCATGGAATACGCCGCCGAAGTGGGCGCCGACTGTTTTATGTTTATGAATGGCAATAAACCAGCCGACCGCACCGTGACCCACGATGATCTGCGCGCCGCCGCTGAGGGGGCTGAGATGTGGGCCGAGTTTGCGGCGTCATTGGGGTTAGAGATCAGCTACCACATCCACACCAACCTGCTGGTCGATAGCATCGAAGATTGGCGCACCTACATGAGTCTACTAGACAAAGCCAAACTCTGCATCGACGTTTCCCACGCCCAACTCTGGGGCTACGATCCGGTCGCATCGATCCGAGATTTCCAGTCGCAATTGAACTACATTCACTTGCAAGATTATTCGTCTACGTCACAGCGCGCAGACGGCTACTATCTGCCCGTTTGGTGCGACGTGGGCCAAGCTGCCAATGTGGATTTCGCGGCCGTGCGCCAGGTACTAGAAGAGATCGGCTACAAGCGCTGGGTCACTTCGGTGCCCGGCGAACCGATTCCCGGCGCAGATGATGCGATCAGCGAGGCTAAGCGTAGCCGGCGGATGGTGGAATATTTGAAGGGGATTGGGTATTGATTCCTTAGCTAAAGGGGTTGATTACAACTAAATAAACCACCAAGGATGTAAAAAGCGTATAATAACGCTAGCAGCAAACAAATTGCGGATTCTTTGCATCCTTGGTGGTCAAGATCATTTTAGCAAGAAATTTATGGGGTGCGCTGCAACTTTCATACAGAGGGTAGGATGGTGGCGGCCCCTTTGCGCTGCCGTTTTCGCCTTGGCTTGCCATTTGTCTCAGGAGGCACCCCCTCATTGATCGATGGCATGGCGTATTCCGCATCAATTTGTTGCCAAAATTCATCGTGTGGAATGCCACCGCTCTCGCGAACTCGTTTCTCGGCGGCATCCAGAACTACACGCAGTTTCTTTGAGTAGGCTAATACCAGCCGTTCAATTTCAGCTTCATCGGAAATGCCTAGCAAGACGGCCACGGGTTTGCCGTTCTTAGTCACGATCACAGGACTTTCTTCAGAAGCTTTAACGAATGCGCTAAACTGCGCCTTGATTTCAGCAATCGGAGCAATTTTCATAGCTCGTATTCCTCTCCGCCAATATAGACCTTATTGCGAATTTTTACCCCAACCGCCAAAATCCACACTTCGTGCTCGGCTTCTTCAATTCGGTAATAGACACGGAAGCGATTGGATGGACCAAAACGCAATTCCCAACGCGCATCAAATGTCACCGGACGTTCCAATGGTTTGCGATTCGTGGTTTCTCCAGCGGGCTCATAAGTCAACTGCTCGTCAATTGCGGCACGAATCAACGAATGATACTTGCGCTCAAGCCTGCGCAAATGATGTGGAATGTCCAAGTCATAGATGATACGGTAGGGCCGCTTGTGCATCATATTGTACATAATTATAGTCAGAGTTTAGCGAATTGCAACTTTACTCTGACTTGACTAATTGCAAAGGAAGCTTGAAGCATCTGAATTGATATTTGCTCTACTCACACGATTGCCTTTGCGGGTGAATGCTGAGTGGATCGTATGATTAAAATCCACGCTGCTTGTCGATCACATTGAGCAGGTTCTTCCCCTTCAGATAACGCTCCAGATTCTGCATAAAAAATTCAAAGATCATACGCGGGCGGTGTTGCGAAGCGCCGGCGCGGTGGGGCGTAATAATCAGATTTGGCGCGTCCCAGAGCGGACTTTCGGCAGTAAGCGGCTCTTTCTCGGTTACGTCTAGCGCGGCGCCGGCGATTTGCCCATTTTGCAAGGCTTCGACCAATGCCGACTCGTCGATGATGCCACCGCGCGTTACGTTGATCAGATAAGCACTCGGCTTCATAGCAGCCAGTTCGGCCGCGCCGATCAGGTGATAGGTCTCTTTGGTCAAGGGACAGGCAGTCATCACGACATCGGACCGCCGCAGCAGATCGTGCAGCGTTGCTGGTGACGTTGGTTTCAACTCGGTCACATAGTCCGGTTTTTCGGTGCGCACCGGGTCGATCGCCAAAATCTTCATACTATAGCCTTGCGAACGTTTGGCCATCTCGATGCCAAAGCCGCCCAACCCGATCAAGCCTAGCGTGCTGCCGGCCAGTTCGATCACTTCCTTGCCCTCCCAGACGCGGCGATCTTTGTTGTGAACAGCTAGCGGGATCTGGCGTGTCAAGGCTAACAATAAGGCCCAGGCGTGTTCAGCGCCCTGGCTGGCATAGAGACCGGCCACATTGCTGATTTTGACCTCATCGCGTTCGATAATTGCGGGAAAAAGGAATTTCTCCATACCAGTGCTAAATGATTGAATCCAACGCAGATGGGGCGCAGCGGCGCAGACTTCCGGCTTAAACCAGCCCAGAATCACCTCTACTTCGGGGGCGACACGCAGTGCTTCGGCGTCGTCATTGGTGGGGTAGACTTCATGGCCTAGCCCAGTGGCAAGCTGGCGAAAAGCGGCGATCTGTTCGTCGGTAAAGGGGTATTGGATCAAAATTTTCATATTGGCTCCTCCTCGTGAAAGTTTTCTGTAGGATCAAATAGTAAATAGGTATCCAGGTAGATAGGTAAACAGGGTAGCAGCGCAAGCTGTTGCAGATCTACATTAATTGCCTAGCAGCCACACCTCATTAATTGCCTAGTACACTTGGGCGGAAATAACCATACTATTCTCCGGTGAATCAGTAGTGAATCAGTAGGACAGTGAGACAGTACAAACACTGTTCTACTGTCCTACTGATTCACTGTCTTACTTACGCCCAAGTGTACTAGCAGCCACACCTCGCCCCCTAGGGTCACAGCGGTCGGTGATGTAGCGTCGCGGCCGGGGAAGAATGCCACGATCGCCCGATCTTCTAAGCCAACACCGAGCGGCAACCAGGTGACGCCCTGATCTGTCGACTGATAGATACCTTGATTGGTGGCGACAAACAGGGTGTTATCTTGCGCATATTGTGGCGAGGCGACTAGCCCGGTAATGCGCACGCTTTCTGCTAGAAAAGTCTGTGCGCTGGCAGGTTGACCGTTGGCTGGTTGGGTGTAAATCTTGATCACGCGGTTGCGTGTCGCCAGGAAAAGCGCCCGTTCATGCGGATCGGCGGGCCAAGTGAGCGCGACTGATTGAATCTCCGTCTGCAAAGTTGCTTCACTTGTCCAACTTTGGCCATTATCCGCGGAACGCCAGAGTTGAACCTGATAGTTCCCTTGGGCATCCGCTTGGGTTGTAATAGCACAGAGCGTCTGATCATCAACATAAGTGGGAGAAAAGGCGATCTGTAACAACGTTTCACCCAGCCAAGGGACAGAATCCATTTGTTGGATATTGGCGCCATGGGCAAGCGAGACAGCGCCAGTTTCGTCACTCAACGCCAGAATTTGGTCCAAGGCAAAATTAGGTGAAGGTGTTACCGCACGAATCTGAAGGGCGTCATCCTTGAGCGGCAAATAGGGTTCCCAAATAGCCCTTCCAGCTTCGAGCGTGACCCTGTATAAGTTGCTTTCCGCCAACGCAAAAAGGGTCCATCCATCTGGTTGGTCGACTAAGGCCATATCGGCAACAGCCAAGCCTTCAGCGCTGTCGTTTAGCATTTGCCAATGGCGCCCGTTGTCTGGCGAATAAGCCAACATGCCGTCGCGATCCAGCGCAAATAGCTCACCGCGTGCCGATTGTGCAATCAGGGGTGGAACATGCGCAGCCAAACCCACCGTGGCTGGTTGCCAATTAACGGCAGAGGCCAGCGAGCGATAGACACCTTCGCCAGCGGCGCCAGCCAGCGCCGAGCCATCCTCAGCAAGGGTCAACACCAAGGCAAGGAACTCACCACCCGCAGTCGGATGCCAGCTTTTTCCGCCATCCGCCGATGTATAAACACCCGCGCCCGTCCCCACCAGCAGATGATCGCTCTGGGCAGCAACTGCTAGACAATTGATACTTTGCTCGGCCAGTTCTGCACCCACCGCAGACCAGTTAGCGCCCCCATCCGTTGATTGATAGAGGCCGGCGGTTTCTGTACCCACCCAAAGCGTTTGATTAGTGGCAAAGTGGGGCGACACCGCCAGGCATTGGACGGCACTGTCTGGCAAGCCTTGACCAGACTCACGCCAGGAACGACCAGCGTTGCGCGAGCGGAAGAGTCCACCTTGCGCTGTGCCAGCCCAGAGCACTTCACTCTGCGCAAAATCGGGGGCGCAAGCCAGGCAGAGCACTTCCAGATCGAGCAGGCCAAAGGTCGAGCTTTCCCAACTCTGCCCCCCGTCTTGAGAGCGAAAGATGCCTTCGCCCGTGGCGACGAAGAGCGTCTGATCTTGGACAAAGTTGGGTGAAATGGCCAGGGCGGTTGCCGTACCCAATCCTGCCCAATTGACGACTTCGCGCCAGCTTTGGCCACCATCGACGGTGGTAAAGAGTCGTCCACCTTCAGTGGCCGCAAAGGCGCACAATTCGCCAGGACGGTTGGCGCGTGCAAATTCGACGGCTAACAGACTGGGATCCGACAAGCCATTAGTGATCAATCGCCATGTTTGGCCGCCATTGGTTGAGCGGTAGAGACCGGCCCCGGTGGCGGCCAGCACCACTTGATCCGCCATAAAAACCGGTGAAAGCGTACTGCTGGAAACCGTTCCTCCCAGCCACGCGCCACTAGATTGCCACTGCATTATACTCCTTGGGAAATTTCTGTAAACACGGATAGGAAAAACACGGATGCTTATTTAGTTTTGATTCCATGAATCTGCACCTGCTGGTAGCCAAAATTTATAATCACGCCATATTTTAGACCAAGAGCAGCGAGCAGGGTTCTTGTTTGGGTAAAATCATAATTTGTTACCTGTTCAAGTAAGGAACGGACATGAAGTAGATAATTATTACCAATAAGAAGATGTTGCGTTTTATGATAGGCAAGTAAACTACCGTTCCACAAGGCTGGAACTTCAATTTCAGATACGCAAGAAATATTGTTTTGCACCAACTCGATGGCCGCTAGCTTGCGATACATCGTCTCTGGATATCCAAGACCATATTGTTGTGCAATTGCGAGCAAGCAGTGACGTATTTGCAACAAATACTCTCTATCATTGCTCGCTAAACCAGTTTTGAACTCGTCATAATCTTCAGTTATCACCAGTTTTGGTTCATTCCAAACGACACGTTTAATCTGCACGGGGCTGGGTGCAAAGTTCACCAGTAGCCCCAGATCTTTACCCAAAAATTTTAAATAATGAATCATCTGGGCATAGTGCTCACCAGCAAATTGTGCCTGATATGCTAATGCCTTCAATTCCAAAACAATTGTGTCCCACGCAATCAGGTCAGGTTCAAAACAATGCACCTCAACCCCATGATGGAGCAATGGTCGACGCGGCTTAGACAAAACAGGTACACCGTGCTCTTGCAACGTACGTGCCAGAGCTTGATGATAAATATTCTTGGACCAGCCTGCTTTTAGCTCATTACGTACTTTATAAATGTAACGGCGCAACTGATAGGTGTACTCCGCATGCCGTAGTTGTGACATTATACCGATACTAGCCCCACCAGTGAGAAAATGCCTTACAAATATCCGTGTTTTTCCTATCCGTGTTTACAAACCGGTAGACCTGGTTAACGCTAAATTGTTAAGGTTTAAAATCTACTTCCTGGTTGCGATTGTGGCGTGGTTTGTGGACCAGCACTTCTGTTGTTAAAGCCATCAGTGCACCGCTGACCCCGGTGCGTAAGGCGGCGTGCAGCACCTGTACCGGATCAACAATGTGGCTGGTCATCACATCGACAATCTCACCCCGCATCACATCAAAGCCGCAATTCTGTTCGCTTTGCTGAATACGCGCCAGGATCGGGCTGGGTTCAAAACCGGAGTTGTGTAAAATGGCCGTGATGGGCGCGGTGAGCGCGCTGCGCAAGATCCGAACGGCGGGCGCTTCCTCGTCCGGCAGTTCCAGTGCATCTAGCGCCCGTAGACAACGCAAATAGGCGACCCCGCCACCGGGCACAATGCCCCCCTGTAAACCCAAACGGACGCTATGCACGGCCTCTTTGGTGCGACCTTTTAGATACTCCTGTTCAAGCTCGGTGGCGCCACCCACTTTCAAAAGAGCGACACCACCCAACAGCTTGCCCGAGCGTTCGATCAGCCGATCGCGTTCGCGGCCATAGGCGGCAGTGGGCAGTTGACTGCGCAAGGCCAACATACGCTCTCGGATCGCCTTCGGTCGACCTTTGCCACCGATGATCGTAAAGCCAGAGCGGATCGCCTGCACTTCGTCGGCCTGGCCCAGGTCGGCCAGGGTCGCTTTTTCAGTCTGGTCGCCCCTTTCCAACAAAAAGACTTTACCGCCACACTGGACGGCTAGATCCTGTAAGATTTCGTTTTTTTCAGTTCCCAGGCCCGGCGCTTTGATCGCCAGCGTGGGCAGGATCGAGCGGTTCTTATTCGCAACCAGCAGATTGAGTGCGTCGCCAGAGACACCGGTGGCAATGACAACCAGCCCGCGCTCACCTTGTTGACGAATCTGCTCCAAGATGGGCAGTAATTCCGCCGTGGTTGTCAAGGTGCGATTAGTAAAAAGCAGATAGGGTCGTTTGAGCAAGGCCGTGCCACCATCCGTAGTAAAATAGGAGGAGACCCAGCCTTGATTCCAAAAAGTGCCCTGAATATATTCCCGATCATGCGTACGGCTGTAGCTGGTACGCACATCAACTGCGCCATGCGGGCCAACGGTGTCAAATATTTCTTCGATGAAGTCCCCCAGCGTTGCATCAGCCGTGATCGCCGTGGCGAGGGCGCGAATCTGAGCCCCTGTGGCCAGTGGTTGTGCCTGACCGTCGAGCGCATGTAAGGCTACGAGCAAAGCCTTTTCCAACCCGCGGCGCAAGCTCATCACGTTGTAACCGGCCGCAGCTAGACGATTGGCTTCATTGAGCGTTTGACGGGCAATGATCACCGCCGTCGTTGCACCATCGCCCACACTCTCTTCCATGCGCCAGGCGATATGGCGGGCCAGAAAGGCGCCCATTGTGGTGAAGCGATTGGGTAAACCCAGAAAACGCCGCGCAATCGTCGCGCCATCATCCAATAATTCAGGGGGCTTGCGCGGGTTATCGGTCGCCACGGCCACGCGGCGGCCACGCGGCCCCAGGGCAACCTGCATCAGATCGGCAAGTACATTAAAACCTTGACAAAGTAAACGGCGTGCGTCCGGTTCAAATGCCAGACGTGGCTGGGGCATGTAGTTTCCTCTAATCTAATTCACAAGCAAAGAAATTGCAGCCCCGATTATACCGTTTACGCCAGGATCAACCAAGTAGTTGTCAAGCAATGAGGGAGTGAGCGAATAGATAGGGGAGATTGGGGATTAGAGATTGGAGATTGTGCCCTGTCAATTCCCAATCTCTAATCCCCAATCTCCCACGTTATTTCTGGACGATGACTTAGCGATCCGGTACGGTGGACAGCAAAGCGGCAAACAACTATAATGGGATCCTATCCAAGTGACCTATTTTTATTCGTCAAGCAGCAGAAAGGATCCATGAATCATGTCGTACGAGGCGAAGGCAAAAGAGTTAGGCTATACTATCGAGCCAATCGAGCTAAACGCAGGCCGGTTAATGCACGCCGTGCGCACGGGGAACTTGATCTATACCTCCGGCCAGGTTTCGCGCTGGGGCGGCCAAGAGGTCAAGGGCAAAGTGGGGCGCGAGGTAACGGTGGAGGAAGGCTACGAAGGCGCGAAAATGGCGGCGTTGTGCTGTCTGCAAGCCGTCAAGACGCTGGCCGGCAGCCTGGACAATGTGGTGCGCGTGGTCAAAGTGTTGGGCATGGTTAATGTCGGGCCAGATTTCAACAACACCCCGGGCGTGATTCATGGCGCCAGCGATCTTTTTATTGAAGTTTTCGGCGAAGCCGGCCGCCATGCGCGCAGCGCGGTGGGTATGCAAATTCCAGCGGATTATGCGGTAGAAGTAGAAGCGATTTTTGAAGTGAAGTAGGGAAGGGATGACAGGATGAAGGGATGACAAGATGAGTAAGCCTAGTACACTTGGGCGTAAGTAAGACAGTGAATCAGTAGGACAGTAGAACAGTGTTTGTACTGTCTCACTGTCCTACTGATTCACTACTGATTCACCGGAGAATAGTATGGTTATTTCCGCCCAAGTGTACTAGTCATCCCTTCATCTTGTCATCAACTATCGTTGGATAGCTAGCCGTGTTACAAGGGGAGCGGTGGCCGCACGGATGGTGTACATTCCTTGCGCTGGATCACCTTCTGACTCTAGCCAGACGATATCCGGGGCTGCCTGTTGCGTGTGCGGGTTCCAAGCCATGCTGGGATAGAGCGCCCGTTGACTGCTACTCAATTGCACGGCTGGCTGCCAACTGCCATTGCTCTGGACCGCATAGTAGATAGCGCCAGCGGACGGATCTTCTTTGGGATAGCCAAAATCTGCCTCGGTTGCCTGCCAGGTGACCCAGACCTGCCCCAGGTTGGTAACGGCGATGCTAGGGAAAAACTCGTGCATGGCAAGATTTTCGCCAGGGCGTTGCGGCGCACTCCATACACCATTGGCGAAGAACGCATAGTGAATTTGGCTTTGTGAAGGCGCAAAAAAGCCTGCCGGTTGTTGCCGCCAGACAGCATGTAGCCGGTCAGCGTTGTCAATGGCCAACGAAATGTGGCGTTGATCTTGACCGTCCGCCGCAATACGGTCCCACTTTGCCCAAGTCTGACCACCATCGGTCGATTGCGTCCAGACAATTTGGCGCAGTTCGTCAAACTGGGCGTAGGCAAGCACGTAAAGCGCCGAACCATCATGAGTTGCGACGAGCGTAGGCCGGCTAAAGAAAAGCGCTGGATCCGGCGCCACGTTAACCCACGGCGACCAATGGCGACCGCTATCACTAGAGTGGGTAAATTTCACCTGGCTGCGGGCATGCTCAACATCACGACCTTCCCAGGCCACATAGAGACTGTTGTTATTGCCGACAAAAATAATGGGATGTTCTTGCCACAGCGTTTCACCTTGATAGCCAGGCACTGCACCAATGTTCTGCCAGGCTTGCCAACTTGCACCGCCATCCATCGATTGCGTATACTTAATCTGGCGATCATTTTCGCCCACATGCTCAGCATCTGTTCCATACCAGACGACATGCAGCCCATCTTGGGAATCGATGGCTAGCGAAGGCACGCGTTGGGTGTAATCACCAGTGGTTTCGATGGGCTGATTGTGATTGAGCACCGCCCAGGAAGCACCGTTGTCGGTAGATTGGTGACGGGGCGGTCGATGAGCGCCGCGAGCTCGCGTGCGACCTGCTCGCAGTCGGCGACGGCCGAGGCCTGGGTGGACCCCGCGGCCGCCATGATGACGACGTCGTCGTCGCGGAGCCCCGCCTCGACGAGGCGCTCGTGCAGCAGTCCGGCGAGGCGGGGATCCGGTCCGAGGGCCGACACCAACGTCGCGGTGGGCGACGTCGCGGCAGCCTCGGTGAGGTCGACGAACACGTGGTAGCCGGCGGAGAGCA